>CAIZGT010000788.1 GCA_903932545.1 uncultured Rhodospirillales bacterium | reverse complement strand
TGCACGCTGCAGATTTCCTACGCCATCGGCGTGTCGCATCCGCTCTCCGTGTATGTCGATCTGCACGGCACCGGCACGGATGTGGAAGAGGCGAAGCTTGAGATGACGCTGCGCGAGTTGGTCAACCTCACGCCGCGCGGCATTCGGGAGCATTTGCATCTGAACCGCCCGATCTATGCTGTGACGTCCGCATTTGGCCATTTCGGGCGTGAGCCGGATCTGGAAAAGGGCACGTTCACCTGGGAAAAGACCGATCTGGTCGCCTCGCTGAAGTCCGCGTTCGGGCGCTGATTGCATCGCGTAGGGCGGGTTCACGGACCCGCCTTGTCCCGTAATGCCGAGATAAGGCGGGTCGTGGACCCGCCCTACGTTTTTGTGAAGCATGACTGACATCCCATCCGTTAAACCACCGCCGGACCGCCTCTACGGTCGGATCAAGAGCCATTCGCTGCGCCCGCGTCAGCGGTTGTTGCTCGATGAGACATTGCCGCGCATCCGCTTCTTGCTCGACCAAGCCGCGGATCCGCGCGCGGCGTTTCCGATGGCGATTGATGAGCTCTGGCTCGAAGTGGGCTTCGGTGGTGGGGAGCATTCGCATGCGCAAATTGCGGCGAACCCGAATATTGGGCTGATTGCGTGCGAAGTGTTCGAGATCGGCCTCTGCGCGCTGCTCACCCGCTTGGTGGAAGACGGGGCGGAAGCCAGCGGCGCGTTGCCGCCGAATTTGCGCCTGTATGACGACGATGCGCGGCAATTGTTGCGCGCAATGCCGGATGGATCGCTGCACAAGCTGTTCCTGAACTTCCCCGACCCTTGGCCGAAAATGCGCCACGCCAAGCGTCGCTTCGTGCATCCGGCTTTGGTGCCGGACGTGGCGCGCGTGCTGGTGGCGGGCGGGGAGTGGCGGATTGCGAGTGACGATCCGACCTATCAGGCCTGGACCAAGGATGTGTTGGCCGCGCAGAACCTGTTCCGCGTCGCAGCGCCTGCCACGGAGCGACCGGAAGGCTGGCCGCCGACGCGGTATGAGGCGAAGGCGATTCGCGCCGGTCGGCAGCCGTTATATTGGTCGGCGATTAAGGTCTGAGCCGCCGGATCATGCCATTGCTGCGGCATGTGCACCCTACGAGGTCATCCGCCGCTTGCCGAAACGACGCAGCGCGTAGTCGCGCATGCCCGCGCGTGAGGCTGCGGCCAACGGGTCGCCCGAGAACAGCCAGCGCAGCAGCGCGAGTCGCCCGGTGAAATCCGGGTTGGACGCCCGCGCTTGGCGGATCAGCGCCCAGAACAGCTCGACCATCAGATATCGCAGCCGCGCCACGCTGCGCGCGTGTTTTTCGATCATCAGCAGGCTGTTGCGGACTTGGTAATAGGTTTTGGCCGGCGTGATCTTGCCGCCGAAGGTGGCAGATTCTTTGTGCAAAATCTTGGCGCGGCGGGCGCAGTAGCTGCGAAAGCCATGCGGCTTGGCGCGCTCGAAATAGTCTGATTCCTCCAGTTGCAGAAAGAATCGCTCGTCGAACAGCCCCACCCGGGCCAATACCTCGCCCGACAGCCACATGCAGGCGCCATAGGCGAAGGTCATTTGGACAATGTCCAAAGCCGGAAAATCCTCGCCGCCCTCGGCGATGGGCAGCGGATGGATCTGCCACTTATCCGGCTGGTCGAAGAAGGCGATGACGGGGTGCAGCAGGCAGGGCTTGGCGATCATCACCGACGCGGCCCGCAGATCGGCGAGGGTGGTGGGGAACAGCACGGTGTCGTTGTTGAGCAGGCACACCGCGCCAACCCCGCGCTCGGTGGCGAGCTTCATGCCCACATTGTTGCCGCCCGCCCAGCCGAGATTTTGCGGCAGGGCCATCACTTCAACATTGGGATGTTGGGCGTGGATCGGGCTGAGATCATCGTCTCGCGAGCCGTTGTCAATCACCAGCACGGCGAAATCCGGGTCGGTTTGTGTGGCGAGGCTTTCGAGGCAGGCGAGTGTGTCGGCGATGCCGTTGAAGTTGAGGATGATCACCAACACCGAGGCGGCGTGCTGAGGGGCCGACGATACGCGGCTGGGCGACTGATTTGGCTGGTCCATCAACCCATACTCAACATATCTGGCGCGGCAATGCGCTTGGTTTAGCGGCAAGTGGGGCTCTCGGGAAGGATTGAAAATTTGCAGCCACACCGATCCGCCCCACATACAAACGATGGTGATCGTGGTTTTGGGGAGTGGTGCATGCGTGAGATAGCGGCCGAGGATATGGACTTGCGGACGCGCGCGTGTCGCCTGTTGTTGCTGGTGATTGTGATGATGTCCACCATCCCGATGATGGCGTTCCTGCTGTTCTACATCGTGGCGTATTTTGGCGCGGTGACGGGGCTTTATAATGTGGAGCGAGGCTTGAGCTCGGTGCGGCTTTAGCGGGATCAAGGTGCAATTCGGAGCGCGCCATAGGGTGCGATTCCAAAGGAATCGCACCGGCTAAGATGTCGCTCGGCGATGGTGCGATTCCTGCGGGATCGCACCCTACAGGGGAAATACCTTAATCGTCGGGGTCGGAGGGAAGCCCTAGTCTCAGTAAATGCCCGAATACCGTAGGTTGCGGATAAAAGGCGGCTGTTACTTTTTCACGGTCGCACTCGCAAACCGCAATTCATCACTTCTGATCGATCACATCGCATTGCTGCGCGCCTCGGTCGTCCGCGCTCGGCAACTGATGCCGCTCGAGATCGACGTTTGGGTGGTTTTACCGGAACACTTGCAGGCGATTTGGACGCTGCCGGAGGGCGATGACGACTATCCACGTCGCTGGACTGCCATCAAGACATTGTTTTCGCGGGGTATTTCGAAGGGGGAGCCGTGAAGCCTGAGCCGTCAGATGGGGGGTGAGCGAGGGCTCTGGCAGCGGCGTTATTGGGAACATGTGATCCGGGACGAACGGGATTATGCGGCGCATATCGACTACGTTCATTTTAATCCGGTGCGGCATGGCTTGGTGGGCCATGTGGCGGCTTGGCCGTATTCAATGTTCCATCGCAGTGTGGCGCGTGGGATGGATCCGCGGGATTGGGCGTGCCCGGATACCTCAACCGATTTCGGAGAACCATAGGGGGCGTTCGCGAAGCAAACGCATCTTCCCAGGCGGCTTCGCCCGTTGATGGTGCGATTCCTGCGGGATCGTACCCTACGTGTTCGCGGCAATTGGGTATTTTTTCCTTGAGTCCGGCCAGTGGGTGTGATCCATAATGGTGGATGGACCAATCCACCTCACACTCTGCGCTCGATATCGCCGCCGCGAATTTGCGGGGGATTTGGGCTGCGATGTTCGCGCGGTTTGGGCTGTTTGGGGTGGCACCTGCACGCCAGGTTGTGACGGCAAATTGGTGCAGCGCGATTTTTCGCCGGTTTGATGAACTGCTCGCCCGCTATCGCGCCGGCACGCTACGGCGCTTGACGGCGGCGCGCGTGGTGCCGCTGGGGCGCAAGCTGATCAATAAACCTGCGATGCGGATGCCGCGCAAATTTGCGTGGCTGGTGCTGACGGGCAAGCATCATGCGGTCGCATACGGGTCGCAATTGGAAACTGTGCTGAACACGCCTGAGATAGCGGAATTGTTGGCCACATCGGCGCAGGCTCGACGCATCCTGCGACCGTTGTGTCGGGCGTTGGCGGTGGCGTTGCCTTGGGTGGTCGATAAAGCCCCCACCGAACGCGGCGTGACGCGGCGGCGCACACGCAGGCCGCGCCCGAAGCCGGAGCCGTTTGGGATTCCGTTGCCGCGCGGCGTGCTTGCGGCGGCGCGGCGGCAGGGGTTTGGCAAAATGTGCTGAGGGTGGGCGTGAAGACGTGACCAGAACGTTCCGGGTAGTTATCTAAAACGGCTGGCGTGAGAGGTGGGATGCCGCAAGGGGCATCCCACCCTACGAGGGCGGCGGAGCTTAGGCTGCCGACGCCATTTCACGCAGCACGTAATGCAGAATGCCGCCGTGCTGGTAGTAGTTCACTTCATCTGCCGTATCGATGCGGCAGAGCAGTGGCACCTCCTGGCTGGAGCCGTCTGCACGGTGGATGATCAGCGTCATCGTCTTGCGGGCCGACAGGTTGTCGAGGCCGACGATGTCGAGGATTTCCTCACCCGTGAGGCCGAGGGTCTGGCGGTTGACACCTTCTGGGAAGGTGAGGGGCAGAACGCCCATGCCGACGAGGTTCGAACGGTGGATGCGCTCGAAGCTCTCCACGATCACGGCCTTGACGCCGAGAAGCATGGTGCCCTTCGCCGCCCAATCGCGCGACGAGCCGGTGCCGTATTCCTTGCCACCGATGATGATGGTTGGGACGTCTTCGGCCTTGTAGCGCATCGCGGCGTCGTAGATCGGCATCACATCGCCCGATGGGATGTGCTTGGTGATGCCGCCTTCGATGCCGGGGACCAGTTCGTTCTTGATGCGGGTGTTGGCAAAGGTGCCGCGCATCATGATTTCGTGGTTGCCGCGACGGGCGCCGTAGGAGTTGAAATCCTTCTGGAGGATCTGACGCTCACCCAGATAGTCACCGGCTGGCGAGGATTTCTTGATGTTGCCGGC
>CAIZGT010000787.1 GCA_903932545.1 uncultured Rhodospirillales bacterium | reverse complement strand
CGCTGGCTCCGCTGCATCTGTCGATGATGCGCGATCCGACTTTGCTGCGTCTGGGCGGCTGGAGCAGCCTCGCCAGCCAGATTGACAGCATTGCCAGCGCGCAGGCGGCGGAGTTCATCGCGGATGACAATTACGGCCACGCCGCGCTGCTGTCTCGCCTGTTGCCGACGCATTGGCAGGTGATTGGCGCGGAAGGCCGCTGGGCGCTGTTCAACCTTCCCACACCCGGCCACGCGCTGGTAGGCCACACCGGCCTGCTCGTCCGCTCGGCGCGGCGCGATGATGAGCCTGAGATGGGCAGATGGTCTAGCGTCACACGCTTGCCTCTGATCTCACGTGCGCGCGGTGGGATGGTGGCGGAGGATTTCCGCCTCTACCGTGTCACGCTCGCGCCAGACGCCACCGGATTGGCGGTGATGCCACGCCCTTAGGAGCCTGCCCGTGAACCTGCCGACCCACGACGATGTTGCCGCTGCCGCCCCCCGTATTGCGCCGCATATCGTGCGCACGCCGTTGTTGCGCCATGCAGCACTTGATCAACTCACCGGCGGGACAATCCTGATCAAGGCCGAGCCCCTGCAAAAAACCGGCAGCTTTAAATTCCGGGGTGCTACCAACGCCGTGCTGCAGCTTACCAACGCGCAGCGGCGTGCGGGTGTGGTGGCGCATTCCTCGGGCAACCACGGCCAAGCCATCGCCTGCGCATCGGCCAGCGCGGGTGCGCCGGCCACGATTTTCATGCCGCTCGATGCGCCCGCGATCAAAGTGGAGAGCACGGCGTTTTGGGGCGCGAATATCGAGCGGTTTGACCGCAACTCCGCTGATCGTGATCAGATTACGCAGGATTTTGCCACCCGCACCGGGGCCGCATTGCTGCCGCCTTACGACCATCCGCATGTGATTGCAGGCCAGGGCACGCTGGCACTTGAAGCAATTGCCGATGCGCGTGCGATGGGCCTCACGATGGATGAATTTCTGGTCTGCACCGGCGGTGGCGGGATGATTGCGGGCTGTGCGTTGGCGTTTGAGGGCGCGTCACCTGCGACGAACGTGCGTTCGGTGGAGCCTGCGGGAGCGGAAGATACAGCGCGCTCGCTGCTCGCTGGCACGCGCCTCTCCAACCCGCCCGGCGGCTCGCAGCTTTGCGACTCGCTGCTCACCAAAATGCCCGGCGAGATCACCTTTGCCATCAACCAGCCGCGCCTGGGGGCGGGGATTGTGGTGACGGATGAAGAGGTTTTTGCCGCGATGCGCTTTGCCTTCCTGCGCCTGAAGCTGGTGGTGGAGCCGGGTGGCGCTGTGTGCCTCGCAGCCTTGCTCGCGGGCAAGGTGGATGCGCGTGGTCAGGTGATCGGGCTGGTGCTCAGCGGCGGCAACGTTGATCCGGCGGTGTTTGCCAGAGCTTTGTTTTAAGCGCCCGGTTTTCAGTGGGGGGCGCTTAATCTTTTCTCAACCGCCAGCTTGCATGTTGGCGGCATGGCAAAGAAGGACGGGGCCAAGCGCCCGATCATCATCAAGCGGGACGAGGTGGTTGAAGGCGGCCATCACGGTGGTGCGTGGAAGGTGGCGTACGCTGATTTCGTCACCGCGATGATGGCGTTCTTCCTGTTGATGTGGCTGCTCAACGCCACCACGGATGAACAGCGCCGGGGTTTGGCGGATTATTTCTCGCCGATGAACCCGTTGGCGCGCGGCGCGTCTGGCACCGGGCAGCCGTTTGGCGGCAAAACTCCGTTTGAAACCGGCGAGATGGTGTCTGATCGCGGCACGATGGCGGTGGTGCCGGGGCGGGCGAATGAACAGCCAGTGCCGGAAGACCCGGTGACTGAGGTGTCATTGCCTCGCACACCGCGTGAGTCCGACATCGATGAGCCTGCCAAGCCAGGCAGTGCAATGTTTGACGCGGCGGGCCATGCGGTGGCCGCCGCTGACCCGACAAGACCGGACGCGACGTCCAACCCCGATGCCGGGCGCATTGAGCCGAAGCTCCAAACATCACCGGATGCGCGCGTGTTGGCGCTGGTTGGCAGCAAAACCCCCGGCTCCGCCGCCGCCCTGGTGCGTGCTTCGGCAGATGAAGCGGCATTGCAGGCGGCACAGGACAAGCAGGAGCGCGCCGCCTTTGCGCAGGCGGCGGCGCAAATTCGCGATGCGATTCACGGCGATAAGCTGCTGGAGGACATGGCCAAGCAAATCACCATCGATCAAACGCCGGAGGGTTTGCGCATCCAGCTGCTGGACGAGGATAAAAGCTCGATGTTCGCGCTGGGCTCAGCCGCGATGGCGGATCGGGCGCGCATGCTGCTGGCAAAGATGGCGCCTGCGCTGATGAACCTGCCCGAGCCGATTTCCATCGCGGGCCACACCGATGCCACACCGTTTCATGGCGGTGATAAAACCAATTGGGAACTCTCCGCCGAACGCGCCAACGCGACGCGGCGCTTGTTGGTGGAGTCGGGGCTCCCTGAAGCGCGGATCCGCAGCGTGACCGGCAATGCAGATCGCGATTTGCTGCTGCCGTCGGACCCGCTCGCCGCTGTCAATCGCCGTATCGCCATCGTGGTGTTGCGCACCAGCAAACCGGGTGGCCACGCGCTATGACAACGATTGGCGGCCTGATCTTCGCCTTGGTGTGTGTGTTCGGCAGTTATTTGCTGTCTGGCGGCAGTATGGAGCCTTTGATTGAGGCGCTGCCGTTCGAGTTCCTCACCATCGGCGGTGCGGCGATTGGCACGTTCGTGATGTCCAACTCGATGCACGATATCAAGCATGTGATGCATGGCTTCAGCAAAGTGATGAAGGGGGCGGCCTATAAGAAGCAGGATTATCTCGATCTGCTGTGCCTGCTGTATTATTTTGTGCGCCTCGCCAGCACCAAGGGCACAATGGCGCTGGAGCCGCATATCGAAAAACCAGCGGACAGCCCAGCTTTCGCCAAATTTCCGCGCCTACTGGCCAATCATCATATCTCAGACATGATCTGTGATTATTTGCGGCTGGTGGGCATGAACGCAGATGACCCCAACCAGATCGAAGATATTTTCGGCCGCGAGCTGAAGAAAACCCTGCATGAGGAGCTGCATTCCGCGCACGCCATTCAGGCGATTGCAGACGCGCTCCCCGCCTTGGGCATTGTCGCTGCTGTGCTGGGGGTGATCAAAACCATGTCTCACATCAACGAGCCACCCGCTGTGTTGGGGGCGATGATCGGCGGTGCGCTGGTGGGAACTTTCCTGGGTATTTTGCTGGCTTATGGCATCGCAGGCCCGATTGCCTCGCGGTTGAAGGGCGTGGTGGAGGAGGAGAGCAAATATTTTGACGTGGTGCGCGCCGTGATCGTTACCCATTTAAATGGCAACGCACCTTCAGTGAGTGCGGAATCTGGGCGCAAGATGGTGCCCAACCAGTTCATGCCGAGCTTTGCCGAGGTGGAGCAGGCCACCCAGGCGCTGCAAATCTAACAAAACCGGGGCGAGTTTTGGCAGCCGCGCACGCGCTGCATTTCCAAATCGCGAGACTGGTCGCATGCTGGCGTCCTAGCCAACCTGGACCCATACCATGACTGACCCTGCGTTGCTGTCTGCCGAAGACCTTGCGAGCGCCTATGCCACGCGGGCGCTTGATCCGGTGGAGGTTTTGCAGGCCGTGACGGCGCGGGTGGCGCGGCTCAACCCGCAGTTCAACGCCTTTGCCGTGATGAACAAACAGGCACTTCAGCAGGCTGGAGAGAGTGCCGCGCGCTGGCGCAGCGGGCAGGCGCTGGGGCCGCTTGATGGCGTGCCGGTTACGATCAAGGATTTGGTCGATGTCGCAGGCCTGCCCACGCGGCGCGGCTCGCGTCTGAGCGATCCGGCGCCGGTGCATGCGGATGCGCCGAGCGTGGTTGGCCTAAAAGCCGCTGGCGCGGTAATCATCGGCAAAACAACCACCACGGAATTCGGTTGGAAATCGCCAGGTGACTGCCCGTTGCACGGCATCACGCGCAACCCATGGAACCCTGAGCATACGACAGGTGGTTCCAGCTCCGGGGCCGCCGCCGCATGTGCTGCCGGGTTTGGCGCGCTGCATCTGGGCACGGATGCGGGAGGCTCCATCCGAATCCCGGCCGCTTGGTGCGGCGTGGTTGGGCTCAAACCCAGCTTTGGCCGCGTGCCGCAATGGCCATTGGGGGCATTTGGCAATGTCGCGGTCGCCGGG
>CAIZGT010000786.1 GCA_903932545.1 uncultured Rhodospirillales bacterium | reverse complement strand
GCTTCGTCGTTTCATGCCTCGCGATGACGGCAAGTGCAGATCAGTTCACATGCACCCAACGCATTTGAATACGATTGTCAGCTGGCTGGACGATGTCGATATTCTTTTTCGCGGCCCATGCAATCGTTTGCTGATGCAGCGGGATCGAGCCGAAATCGTCTTGCACCTGCTTCATCGCCGCATCGATTTCGCCCTGGCGCTTCACCGGGTCAAGCTCAACGCCGATTTGCTCAATCAGCGCGTCCACTTTGGCGTTCACATAGCCGCCGTCATTGCCCAGGCCATGCCCGTTCGGACCACGGCTTTGCACCAACTGCTTCAGCGCGTTGTGCGCGTCATAGGTATCCGGCGTCCAACCCAGCAGATAGAAGCTGGTTTTGTAGTTCGGATAATTCACATCGGCGAAGAACTTAACCTTGGTGCGGGCATAAACCTCAACCTTCACGCCCACCTTGGCCATCATTGAGCTGATAGCGGTGCAGATCGCTTCGTCATTAACGTAGCGATCATTCGGGCAATCCAGCGTGATGCCGAAGCCGTTGGGATAGCCCGCTTCCGCCAGCAGCGCCTTCGCCTTCACCGGATCAGCCTTCGGGCGATTGTTCAGCGCAGGGTTAAAGCCGGTGATGCCCGCACCGAACAGCTCATAGGTCGGCTTGGCCTGCCCACGCATCACAGCGCGCGCAATCGCGTCCTCATCAATCGCAAGTGTGAAGGCCTGACGCACGCGGATGTCTTTGAGCGGATTCTTGCCCTTCACGTCCGAGAACAGCAACTCGTCACGCGACTGGTCCATGCCGAGATAAATCGTGCGCAGTTCCGGCCCGGTGAGCAGCTTGATGCCCGGCGTTGCAGCAATGCGGTCACGATCCTGGGTTGGCACGTCATAGATCATGTCCACCTCGCCCGAGAGCAACGCGGCCACACGGGTGGGGGCGGAGGAGATGACGTAGAACTCGAAACCGTCGAGATTATGCTCGGGCTTGTCCCACCAATCCGGATTCTTCACGAATACGGTCTTGCGGTCCGGCTCACGTGAAACCAAGCGGAACGGCCCGGTGCCCATGGCATTGCGCAGCGCGTAATTCTCGTTGGTGCCAACCACGGCGGGTTCCACCGAATTGTTCTTGGTGCACCACGCCTCGTTCATAATCACCAATCCGGTGATTTCGGACAGCAGAATGGGGTCTTGCCCCTTGGTTTCCACATCCACCGTAAGGTCATCAACCTTGCGGATCTCTTTGATCGAACTGACCACATCCGCCAACTGCGAGGATTTGGAGCGAATGCGGTTGAACGAGAACACCACGTCATTGGCGGTCAGCGTGGTGCCGTCTTCCCATTTCACGCCGGGGCGCAGATGGAAGCGCCAGACCACATCGCTCTTCTGCTCCCAGCTCACAGCCAAGGCTGGCTCGGTTCCGAGCTGCTTGTTGCGGCGAACCAAGGGCTCGTAAATATTCGACAAAATCGCGTTTTGGACGGTTTCGTTGAATGTGTAAGGGTCCATGGCGCGCACATCGCCATTGTTCGCCCATTTGAACGTTACCGCGTGAGCTGGCAGCGCCAGCAGCGCCGAGAACGCAATCGCCATCAACTTTGATCGCATCGTGGTCATCCCTTTATGTGGATAGGGACGATGATAGACAGGCATCAGGGTTGCGCAAGCATCATATCGCACAAAGAAAAACCCGCTGCGCACAAGTCGCAGCGGGTTTGCCAATCTGGCCAGAGTTTCGCGAATTAACGCGACCCAATTAACGCGAGTAGAATTCCACCACCAGGTTCGGCTCCATCTGCACCGGATACGGCACATCAGACAGCTTCGGGGCGCGCACGAAGCGGCCCTTCATGGCGCGGTG
>CAIZGT010000785.1 GCA_903932545.1 uncultured Rhodospirillales bacterium | reverse complement strand
CAATGCGAATCGGTGTGCCATTGCGGCTGTCCACGGCGATCGCCTCGATGTCCGCCGCGTGGCGCAAAAACCCGAGGCCCCATCACCATCGTGCTGAATTCGTTGCGGATCGCCTCGATCAGCCCCGGCACCCGCGCCACTTCGGCGAACAGCGAGTCGCTGGGCAGATACAGGATTGCCAGTTCCAAAGTCTGCGGTGGATTGATGTATTTGTTGCGGATTTTTTGGGCCTCCATCCGCAAATTCCGCGCCAGCGCCGCCCGCGCCGCTGCCTCCTCGTCGCGCGACCCAGCCTCGGCGGCGGCGAGCATGCGCGCGTAATCTTCGGTGGGGAATTTGCTGTCCACCGGCAGCCACGCATATTGGCCATCGCGCCCTGGCACACGCAGGGCGAATTCCACCAACTCGCCCGTCCCCTCTCTCACCCGCACATTTTTCTCAAACGCCCCCACCGGCAGCATGTCGGTCAGCATCGCCTCAAGCTGTGCCTCACCCCAGCCGCCGCGTGATTTAACGTTGGAGAACAGACGCTTGAGGTCTCCAACCTCGCCCGCCACGGTTTGCACCTGGCCAATTGCCAGCATCACCGCGCCCAATTGTTCCTGCAAATTGGTAAAGGAATCCTTAAGCTGCTTTTCCAAGGCGGATTGCAGCTTTTCATCAACGGCTTTGCGCATCTCCTCCAGCTTGGTCTCGTTGCCCATCCGCATCGCTTCCAGGCGTTCCGCGACTTGGGTGCGCAGCTTCTCCTGCTCTTCGCGCAACGAGGCTTCCAGGGTACTGACTTGAATGCGAAACGCACTGAGCACCTCCTTGATCGCCTCGTTGCCCTCACGCGCGGTTTTGTCCGCCTGTTCGAGGCGCTCTCTTTGCTGCTCGCCGAATTGCATGAGCGAACGGCCGATGCCCTCGCGTTGCACCCGACCGAAGCTTTCCAGCTTCTCCTCCTGCGAGCGCAGGCCGATTTGTACTTTGTCGAACGCCGTCTCCAGCCCCACGCGCATGGCGCTGGCGATTTCCTGGCGCAGGCCCTGGTCGAGCTGCATCAACTGTGTGCGCAGCGCGCCCTCGGTGTCGTAAACCCGTCGCTCAAGCGCGGCCCCGCGGCTGCCTTGGAGCAGAACGAGCACAATTATTATCAACAAAATCAGCACGGTCAGGCCAACGCCAGCGGCGGTGATCATGTCCAAGGTCACGCCTGTGGGCAAACTGGGGGTGAGGCCATTCATGAACCAAAACGCTCCGACTCGGGAATCGAGCCCTGGGGCTCAACCAAATGTTAGTCTTTTCGGCGCAGCATCGCGGCATGTCGATTGAGGAAATACCGATGCGCGCTGTGTTGTTGCGACTGAAAAGCCTGTCCGCAAAATTCGCGATTGTGGTGCTGTTGCTGATGTGCGGCGTGGCTGGCCTGTCGTGGAGTGTGGTGAGCGCCTTTAACGAGGGTGCCAGCGGTTTGGAAGATATCAAGCAAATCTCGACAAACTTGGTGCTCTCCACCCGCCTGGGGCTGGAGGCGGCAAAGATTGGCCAACAAGCCAGTGTCTGGTTTGTTGATCCGCAACCCGCCACGCTTGACCGTATGCGAACGGAGTTGGCGACGATGACGGCTGCAATGTCTGATTTGGTTGCGCACACCAGAAATCCGTCCCGCCGCCAGATCGCGGAACGGATGGCCGCTGAGATTGGCAATTTTGGCCCCTATATCGAAGCCATGCGCGGCGCTGTATCTGGTCGGTTAGAGCGCAATCAGATTATGATCAAATTGGCCACCCAAATGTCTGACGCGATGGACCGCGCGCTCGCCGTGGAGGGGGTGGAGCCGGATGATTCGGTGCTGCTCTTGCAGGCCAATGATCAGGTTCTGCGGGCACGGCTGCAAGCTGCACGCTTCGTATCAGTGGGTGACCCGGCAACCATCCCAGCGGCGGCGTCTGCGGTTGCTCGGGCGCATGACACCATCCAGCGGCTGATTGGGCATGGACCAGCGTTGGCGTTGGTTGACCTCCTCAAGCAAGCCGATGCGGGCTTGAGTGATTATGAAGGGGCTTTCCTCAAGCTGCGCCAAGCCGATGCGACCGCAAAACAGTCGGTGTTGGACATCACCAAAGCGACAACCGGACTGATGGCGGTCTCGGTGGAACTGCGTGAAGCGCAAGCGGCGGCAATTCAGGAGGGCCTTGATAAGACAATCGGCAATTTCGATAGCCGCCATCTGATCGTCATCGGCGCAACGATCGGCTTGGGATTGCTGTGCTTGTCAATCTGGGGGCTGGTGAACTTCCATATCGTCGGCCCATTGCGGCAATTGGCGCTGAAGCTGGGCCAACTCGCGCAGGGCGATGACGAGATTGCCATCGCGGTCACCCGTCGTCAGGACGAGATTGGGGACATGACCAATTCGGCGTCAGCCCTGCGTGAGACGGTGGCGCGGGCTTATCGGTTGGGCAGAATGGTTGAGGATATGCCGCAGGCGGTGATGCTGGCAGACCCGAAAACCGGGATTATTTCTTATGCAAACGCGGCGAGTGCGCATCTGTTGAAATCGGTGCAGGCGGATATAAAAATTGCCGCCGACCAGATTGTTGGAACCAATCTGGACGTTTTTCACAAAAACCCTGCCCATAACCGAGCGGTGATCAGCGATCCGCAGCGCCTGCCATGGCGCAGCAAGGTAAAATTGGGCCAAGAAACAATGAATTTGCAAATCTCGGCCGTGCGCAATCGGCGCGGTGATTATGTTGGCACCATGCTGTATTGGGAGATTATCACCCGCCAAGTTCGACTGGCAGATAGTTTTGAGGCCAGCGTTGGGCGGCTGGTGCAAAGCCTCGGCGATACATCGGGTGATATTGAGGGCTCAGCTGAGTTGCTGTCTGCCACGGCCGGGGCGACGATGCGCCAGTCTGAAACTGTGACGAACGCGGCTGAGCAAGCCTCCAGCAATGTGTCGATGGTGGCGAGTGCTGCGGAAGAATTGGCGGCCTCGGTGCATGAAATCGGCCGTCAGATGGAGGAGAGTGCCCGCATCGCCGCCTCCGCCGCCGCCCAGGCGCAAGCGACTGACGCCACGGTGGACAGTTTGGCTGCAGCGGCGGAAAAAGTGGCGGGGGTTGTGCGTCTGATTTCCGATATTGCGGCGCAAACCAACTTGCTCGCCCTCAACGCCACGATTGAAGCGGCGCGGGCCGGGGAGCAGGGCAAGGGTTTTGCGGTGGTGGCCAGCGAGGTGAAGGAACTCGCCAACCAAACCGCGCGCGCCACGGCCGATATTTCGCAGCAGATTGAGGGCATGAAATCGGCAACTGGGAATGCGGTGGGCGCTATTCGCGGCATCCGCGCCACGATTGAGCGGATTAGCGAAATTGCAGTCGGAATTTCCTCAGCCGTGGAAGAGCAGAGCGCGGCGACCGCTGAAATTGCCCGCAATGTACAAGAAGCGGCGCGCGGTACCACCGAGGTGACGGTGAGCATCTCGGACGTGAACCGTGCTGCGGCGGAAACCGGCGAGGCGGCATCTTCAATGCTCACGGCGTCCACCAATCTTGCCAGCCAGTCGGGCCAGTTGCGCCGCGAAATGGAGGCTTTCCTCAAGGAGATTCGCGTGGCGTAAACCGATGCCGTGCCTGTCAGGTGGCCTCAGCCAGCATCGGCATCAGCCACCTTGCAACGTCGCGTGTCAGGTTTCGCTGGCGGAATCTGGCATCAGCCAGCATCGGCATGCACCACCATGCAGGGCATTTTGTGACGCGCCAAGGTGGTGCAGGCGCTGTTGGCCTCGCCGGAGTTGAGCCCGACCAATTCGGCACGCCATGTTGAATGACCTTGTACACGCACGGATGCTACCAAAATTTGCCCGGCCTCGGTCCAGCGCCGTGCCGCTTCTGCTGCTTGTCGCGCCGCCGCTTCGGTTCCAAACGCGCCAACCTGGACGCTCCAACGTGGCTGGCCGGGCGGCTTGGAGGGGATGGGCGGTGGAATTGGCGGCGGCTGCGAGGCAACGGATTGCGGTGTTGCAGCCGGGCGGCGTCCGGTGCCCAAGCTTGCAAGCTGCGGATCGACCGCGCTTGCACCGTCCATCTCGGCAAAGCCTTGGTCGAGCAGCAGCATCATATGACGGTCCCGCTCCGCAGCCCGCGCCGCACCCAGCACCACGCCCACCAAGCGCACATCGCCGTGCTGGGCCGAGGTTGCCAAGTTGAAGCCGGAGGCGGCGATATAGCCTGTTTTGAGGCCGTCCGCGCCGGGATAGGTTTCCAGCAGGTGATCGTGATTTGCGAAAAACCGGCCATGAAAGCGAAAGCTGGGGGTGGAGAAATAGTGATATTCATCTGGAAAATCGCGCACCAGATGCGTAGCCAACCGCGCCAGATCGCGCGCCGTTGTTACCTGTTCCGGATCGGGCAATCCCGAAGCATTGCGAAACTGCGTGTGTGACATGCCCAAGGCATGGGCGCGCAATGTCATGGTGGTGGCAAAGGCTTCCTCATTGCCGCCGAGCAATTCCCCCAGTGCGGATGCAGCGTCATTGGCAGATTGGGTGACCAGCCCCAGGATCGCCTGCTCGACGGATATTTTGGTGCCGGGCACAAGCCCGAGCTTGGAGGGAATCATGCTTGCCGCATGCGCGCTGACTGGCACCAGGGTTTCGCGCCCAATGCGGCGATCCCGCAATGCCTCGAAGGTAAGATAGAGCGTCATCATTTTTGTCAGGCTAGCCGGATAGCGCAGTTCATCCGCATTCACCGACGACAATTCACGGCCAGTTCGGGCATCGAGAACGATCGAACTGTAACGCTCAGATCCAATCTGCGCCTGGGCACCGAACGACAGACAGATGAGGCTGAGCGCCACGATGACGAATGACGCCCGCCGCGCACAACGAACGGCCGCAAGGCTCCAAGTCCTGCAAGGGATGATGACGGCAATCATGTCCGCAAACCTAAAGATCGCGTCGATGTCATGTCCAGGGGAGCGATGGTGAAACACGTTCATTCAATGGGTTAACAGCCAGTACGGCCAAGAGGTAAGTTTTTTTGTGCGCTGCACAAAATAT
>CAIZGT010000784.1 GCA_903932545.1 uncultured Rhodospirillales bacterium | reverse complement strand
TGGTGGTTTCGTCGCCCTCATGCTGACCATCCGTCATCCCGAATTGGTGTCAAAGCTGGTGATCGCCGATGCAGGCGCGTGCTTCTCCGAACCCGGCCGCGCCGCGTTTCGCGGCATGGCGGCGGGTGCGAGCGCGAAGGGGCTGGAAGGCATCGCGGACATCGCAATGCGCCGCCTGTTCGCACCGGATTTCTTTGAGAGCAACCCGGAATTGGTCGCACAGCGCCGCGCCATTTTCCTCACCTCCAAGATTGAAACGGTGCTCGATGCCTGCCACTCGCTGGCGGATATGGACCTGCGCCCGAACCTTGCCAGCGTAAACATTCCGGTTCTGGTGGTGTGCGGCGCGCAGGATGAAGCAACGCCCAAAGCAATGTCCGAAGAACTCGCCGCCTTACTGCCAAACGCCGAATTGCAGATTTTGCACGGCTTGGCCCATGTCCCACAACTGCAAGCGCCGGACGTGTTTTTGGCTGCGGTATTGCCGTTTATTTCGTAGGTCGAATAAGTAAAGCGTCATCCGCCGCCTCTACGATCACAGAGCGCGGCGGATGGCGGCAGCGCTACAAACTCCACACCGCATCAACCCTCGCCGTCTCCGCCTCCAGCACCTCCAGAAACGCCAAAGCTGCAACACTCATCGCCTGTTTGGCCGGCTCGATCAGCATCAAATCCACTGCAAGGCTGGGGTCCGCCAACCGCCCCACCGTCCAGCGTGCCCCTGCTTCTTCCCCCGCCATCATCACGCCGGGAACAATCGTCAGCCAATCGGTTTGCGCCACCAGATCGAGCGCGCCGAGCATGGCGTCGAGTTCCAGAATTTGCGTCACCTCGATAGCATTGGCCGACAAATACGCCTCCAAACTCTGCCGCCGCGCGTTCTGCACGCCGGGCAGCACGAGGCGAACCGGGCCGAGTTCGGCAAGCTTCACTGGCGCGTTATGCACCAAGCCACGCGCAGCCGAAGCCACCAGAACCTCCGGCGTGCGGCAGAAAAACCGGCTGCTCACCCCCGGCCCAGTGCGCCCGGCCGGCACCACGGCGAATTCCAACTCACACGCGCGCACTCGTTCGGTGAGAATGCCGCTATAGGCTTCGGCAATCTGCACCTTCACATTCGGATGCAACGCCATGAAGCGCGCAAGGGCAGGGGCCAGCGCGCAGCGCGTCATCGATGGCATCAGCCCGACGGTGATCTCGCCCTCCAAGCTGCGCCCAAAACTGCGCAACGCCTGGGTTGCCGCCGCGTGCGCGCGCAGCACGCCGACGCATTCGCGGTAGAACGCCTCGCCCGCCGGGGTGGGGGTGATCGCCCCCGCATTGCGGGCGAACAGCCGCACGCCGAAGCGGTCTTCCAGCTTCTTGATGTGCTGGGACACGCCGGATTGCGTCGCATGCTCCCGCCTGGCCGCGCCAGTGAAGCTGCGCTCCTCAAAAGCTGCGACGAAAAGGCGGATTTCTGGCGGCGCGTCGGGCATAACATTACCCAAAGTGATGGAGTTCAGCGAAACCTATCACCACCTCTGCGTGATTGCGAGTGCAACGCCCCATCAGCGGTGGCTAAGGGCTTGCGCATACCCCCCGATTCAGTGTCTGTTTCAAGGTGAAATCACCTGATAAATAGAGCGCCCAGCAAGGTCGCCGGTGACAAGGGGAGTAGGGTCTGATGTTACGCTGGCTCACCGGAATTCTTTCGTTGCTGCTGATGCTCGGCACTGCTCAGGCCGATCCGCTGAACATCCGCGTGGGCTGGAGCACGATGCCCGGCCATATGATCCCTGTGCTGTTCCTCAACCCTGCCATCCTCAAGCATTACGGCCAGAGCTACACCGTCGAGCCGGTGCTGTTTCGCGGCTCTGCACCGCAACTGACGGCCCTTGCGGCTGGCGAGATCGATTTTATCGCCTCATCGCCGGCAACCTTTGCGCTGGCCATTCTCAATGCTGGCCTTGATGCGCGTGTGGTGGCCGACATCATTCAAGACGGCGTGCCGGGCTATCATTCGGAAACTTGGTTGGTGCGCGCCGACAGCGGCATTGCCTCGCCCGCCGACCTCAAAGGCAAGCGCATCGCCACCAACGCCATCGGGTCAGCATCAGACACCGCGATGCGCGCGATGATGCTGAAGAACGGCCTGCAAGATCGCCGCGATTACGTCACCATCCAAGCGGCGTTCCCTTCGATGCTGGCGCTGCTTGATCAAGGCAAGGTGGACGCCGCCCCGATCCTGATGCCCGGCCTGACGACGGCCCTAGCCAACCCGAAATACAAGGCGCTGTTCGCGGCGAAGGATGCGCAAGGTGTGTCAGACCTCGTGTTCCTGATGGGTCAGCAGGGCTTCATCACCAAGAACCGTGCGGCGGTCGGCGATTTCATTGAGGATTATATCCGCGCCATGCGGTGGTTCTCTGCTCCGCAGAACCGCGAGAAGGGGCTGAAAATCATCGCTGATTTTATGAAAATACAGCCCAGCGAACTCAGCCACTTGTTCACAGCGCGGGATTACTTCCGTGATCCGTTCGAAATGCCGAACCTCAAATCCATCCAATCCACCGTCGATGTGGCGCACGAAGCCGGAATTCTGCCGGGCAGCATCGACGTGGTGAAATACAGCGACCTGTCGATGATCGACGAGGCGAAGAAGCGGATCGCAGCAAATCCATGAGTGATTCTAAAATCGGCATCGAAATTGAAGGTGTCACCCACGGCTACACGCCCCGCAGCGGCAAGCCGACAGTGGCGCTCGACAATATTTCCCTCTCGATCAAGCCCAACGAGTTCCATGCCCTGCTCGGCCCGTCCGGCTGTGGCAAGAGCACGTTGCTGTTCCTGATCGGTGGGTTCCAAAAAATCCAGCAAGGCCGGATTCGCACGCCGCGCGGACTGGTGAGTGAGCCGGGGCCGGATCGTGGCATC
>CAIZGT010000783.1 GCA_903932545.1 uncultured Rhodospirillales bacterium | reverse complement strand
GACCTCACCATCTACACCAATTCCCTCGATATGGGCGCACGCGCGTGGACCGTCCACGTCAGTTCGGAAGGCCTCTTCAATATCGAAAAATTTCCGACCATGACCTACCGGTCGGACAAGCTCCTGTTCGATGGCGATGCGGTGGTGGCGGCAGACGGCGAGTTCACGCTGCTGGGTGTGACGCGGCCGCTGCGGGTGACCGTCAATCACTTTGCCTGTGCGACCAACCCGATCAACAACCGCTACCTGTGCGCGGCCGACATCGCGGCCACCATCAAGCGCTCCGACTTCGGCATGACCAAGTACCCGCCGTCCGTCAGCGACGAAATCAAGATCAGCGTTCCGGTCGAAGCCTATCGGGACTGATCGGCGCCAAGGCAGGCGCGGATTGGAGTATGTGGCCACCCACTGCGCCCATCGGCGCGCGATCTCCTACAGGGTTTGACGATCCGATGTGCGTGCTCAGGCGCGGGCAGTGGCGTGCCACTGGCCTGCGCGTGGACCGGCCGAAGACCGCCGAGTGCACGCCAAAGGCCAGCTTGAACAGTGGGTTGTAGCAAGCGCGGCGTTGTTGCGCGGGCTGCGGCAGGAGGCTGGCGGGGTATCCGAAGACCCGATGAATTGCGCGGGGCGAATCCCCTGGTGGGGCGGGTTCGAGGCTTGAGGCTCTGGGCGGCGTGCCACCGAAGTTCACGCATTCCGCTCGACTCCTGGCGCGGCGGGTGTCCGAAAACGCTTGACATCCGCCGTCGATGGCGTTGCAAACACCTGAATCCAGACAGATTTCAACGGGCGGGCCAACCCGGGGCGGCGCCTCGGCACGCCGCTTCACGCACTGGAGCAGAGGGCTGGTGACGGCAGGTACGGGATTTGATCCCTCAATTACGGTGCGGCGCAGCATCGGAGCAGGGGCGCCGAGGGCGAAAAGGGAGGATTTCCCGCATTGGTGCCACAGCTGACGCAATCTAAAGTTACCTGACGGTTTCGCAACATTCAGCGAGGCCCAATTTTCAGGGAGACTTCCGATGACTGCCAAGCTGGATCTTGACGCCCCCAATCGGGCGCCCCTCAAGCACGCCCCAATGACAATTGCGCTCCACTGGGCCAGCGCCCTGCTGATCGCGATGGCAGTGTCCGCTGTCCTGATGCGCGACTTGGCCGACTCCCAGGTGGCGCGCCAGATCCTGATGCAGTGGCACCGCGACGCCGGCCTGATGATCATCCCGGCGCTGTTGGCACGCCTGCTGGTCATCGCCACAGTTGGGATGGCCAATACCAGCGCGGACCTGCCGCAAGGGATGCGGCGCATCGCGAAGGCCGTTCATGCGTTCCTGTATCTGTTGCTGTTGGCGATCCCGCTGCTCGGTTGGGCGCTGACCAGTGCCCACAATACGCCCCTCAAATTCCTCGGCATGCTCCCCTTGCCAGGACTGGTGCAGGCCAACGCGGATCGGGCGGATACGCTGTCCAGCCTTCACGCGCTTGCCGCATGGACGCTGTTGGTCGCGGTCATGGCGCATTCGGTCGCCGCCTTGTATCACCACTACGTGCGCCGTGACGAGATTCTCGCTGCCATGCTACCTGACCGCCGTTCGGCCCCCTCCTCGGTGGCGCCCAGCGGCGCAGCCGGTGCTTCCGAACCGCGCGCCGCGCAGCCGGCGGGCTGACCGTGGGCCGGCGGTCCCACCCGGCTTTGCTTTTGCGGCGTTGGCGGCTAGTATGGTGCGGGCCAGGAACACCCGCGCCCAACCGAGGAGTCGCTGCACCATGAGCAATCCAACGCCGAGCAACGAAATGTTCGAGGCCTTCCAGAAGATGATCAATCCCATGGCGTTTC
>CAIZGT010000782.1 GCA_903932545.1 uncultured Rhodospirillales bacterium | reverse complement strand
GCTGCTTCTTCGCGCCGTGGATTGCCGGTGCCACCGTGTTCATCTGCAACCAACTCCGCTTCAACGCGCCCGCTTTGCTTGATTCGATTGCTGCAAACGGCGTGACGACGCTCTGCGCCCCGCCCACCGTCTGGCGCATGTTCATCCAAGAAGACCTCGCCGCGCGCAAAACCTCTCTGCGCGAAGTCTGCGGTGCCGGTGAGCCACTGAACCCGGAAGTGATTGCGCAGGTTCAAGCCGCCTGGGGGCTGACAATCCGTGACGGTTACGGCCAAACCGAGACCACCGCCCAAATCGGCAACCCACCCGGCCAGGAACTCCGCCCCGGCTCAATGGGCCGCCCTTTGCCGGGGTATCATATCCGGCTGCTGGATGCCGAGGAGCAGGATGCGCAGGAGGGCGCGGTGTGCATCGCGCTCGATCCGGCCCCGGTGGCGTTAATGCGCGGCTATCAGCAAGATGACGGCTCTTTCAAGGGCGTCGAGGGCGATGTCTATCGCACCGGAGACGTGGCAAACCGGGATGCGGACGGATATCTCACATATGTCGGCCGGGCGGATGACGTGTTCAAAGCCTCCGACTATCGCATCTCCCCCTTCGAGTTGGAATCGGTGCTGATCGAGCATCCGCTGGTGGCCGAGGCAGCGGTGGTGCCATCACCCGATGCGCTGCGTCTGGCGGTGCCGAAAGCGTTCATCGCGTTGGTCCACGATGCCGAGCCGAGTGCCGAAACCGCACGTTCGATCTTCGAACACTGCCGAGCGCGGCTGGCGCCGTATAAGCGCATCCGCCGCCTGCAATTCGCCGATTTGCCCAAGACCATCAGCGGCAAAATCCGCCGGGTGGAATTGCGCAAGGCGGAGGAAGCCAGCGTGACGCGGCCAGAGAGCGAGTTTCGCGAGGAAGATTTCGCGTAGGGCGGGTGCAACCCGCCTTGGCGCACATGGCGGGTTTCACCCGCCCTACGATTTGGAGCCACATATGCCCAGCAACACCGATTACGGCATGGATTTCGACCTCGGCGAAGAGATTGACGCCCTGCGCGACACTGTGCGCCGCTTCAGCGACACCGAGATTGCGCCGCGTGCGGCGGATATCGACCGCGAGAACACCTTCCCCGTCGATCTCTGGCGCAAGATGGGTGATCTGGGCGTGCTCGGCCTCACGGTCGATGAGGAATATGGCGGGTCGGGCATGGGCTATCTCGCCCACACCGTCGCGATGGAGGAAATCTCTCGCGCGTCCGCCTCGGTGGGACTGTCCTACGGCGCGCACTCCAATCTCTGCGTCAACCAACTCCGCATCAACGGCAACGCGGCGCAGAAGGCGAAATATCTCCCCAAACTGATCTCCGGCGAACATGTCGGAGCACTTGCGATGAGCGAGCCCGGTGCTGGCTCCGATGTCGTCTCGATGCGGCTGCGTGCCGAGAAGCGCGGGGATCGCTATGTGCTGAACGGCACCAAAATGTGGATCACCAACGGCCCGACGGCGGATACGCTGGTGGTCTATGCCAAAACCGACCCGGACGCTGGGGCGCGCGGCATCACCGCTTTCATCATCGAGAAAACCATGTCGGGTTTCTCCTGCGCCCAGAAACTCGACAAGCTCGGTATGCGTGGATCGGACACTGGCGAGTTGGTGTTTCAGGATTGCGAAGTGCCAGAGGAGAACGTGATCGGCCATGTCGGGCGCGGGGTGAATGTGCTGATGAGCGGGCTGGATTATGAGCGCGCGGTACTTTCCGGAGGGCCGCTCGGCATCATGCAGGCCTGCATGGACATCGTGCTGCCCTATATCCACGACCGCAAACAATTCGGCCAGCCGATCGGCGAGTTCCAGATGATGCAGGGCAAAATCGCCGATATGTACACCGTGATGAATGCCGCCAAATCCTATGTCTATACCGTGGCGAAATCCTGTGATCGGGGCAAAACCACCCGCAAGGATGCGGCAGGGGCGATCTTGTACGCGGCGGAAAAAGCCACATGGATGACGCTTGAAGCCATCCAGTGCCTTGGCGGCAACGGCTATATCAACGACTACGCCACCGGCAGGCTGCTGCGTGATGCCAAGCTCTATGAGATCGGCGCCGGCACCAGCGAAATCCGCCGGATGCT
>CAIZGT010000781.1 GCA_903932545.1 uncultured Rhodospirillales bacterium | reverse complement strand
ATTGGCATGGCCGATCCCAACGCGCTGACGCAGACGCTGGCCGCCTGGGACACCTACGATCGCCTGGGCTCACCCGAGGGAGAACTCGCGATCGCCCAGGCCGTGATCTATCTCGGCACCGCGCCGAAATCGAACGCAGCCTATGTCGCCTTCAATGCCGCAAAAAAGGCAGCGTTGGGCACCGGCAGCCTGATGCCGCCTGCGATCAGTCGCAACGCGCCGACCAAATTGATGAAAAATCTCGGCTACGGCGCGGGCTACGCCTACGACCATAATTCGCAGGAAGGCTTCTCCGGGCAGAACCATTTTCCCGACGAAATGCCGCGTCAGGCGTTTTATGCCCCTGTTGAGCGTGGATTCGAGCGTGAGGTCGCCAAAAGACTGGCGCATTGGGCCAAGCTGCGCGATGAACGCGCATCATGAGCACTGCCACACGTATCGTCACCGAGGACGAAGCCGATATCCGGCTCGACCGCTGGTTCCGCCGCCATTTCCCAGGCCTCACCCAAGGCGTCATTCAGAAGATGTGCCGCACGGGGCAAATCCGCGTTGATGGCAAACGGGTCGACACATCCGAGCGTCTGACGCCTGGGCAAGCCATCCGCATTCCGCCGATCACCGCACCGACCGCCGCAGAGGCGCGCCCGGCTCCTGCGGTTGATCCACTGTTGGTGGAAGAAGTGCGCAAGCTCATTCTCTACGAGGACAAGCAGGTGATCGTGCTGAACAAGCCGTTCGGCCTGCCAACGCAGGGCGGCGCCGGGATTCGCAAGCATCTCGACGGCATGCTCGACGGGTTGCGTGACGGCTCGCCGGATCGCCCACGCTTGGTCCATCGCCTCGACCGCGACACCACCGGCGTGATCGTGGTGGCGCGAACGCCGGGAGTGGCGGCGAAGCTCGCAGCGTCATTCCGCACGCGTGAGGTGCACAAAACCTATTGGTGCGTTGTCGTCGGCCGCCCGGTGCCAGTTGAGGGGCGCATCGACGTGAACCTTGTGCGCATCGAGGGCTTCCGGGGCGAGCGTGCAGCGGTCGCCGGGCAATATGACACCGATGTGGCCCGCGCGATCACCGATTTCACCACGCTCGACCATGCTGGGCGAAAGCTCGCATGGTTGGAGATGCATCCGCTTACGGGTCGCACCCATCAGCTTCGCGTCTCATGTTCGGCGATTGGCGCGCCGATTTTGGGCGACACGCCCTATGGCAAAGAAGTTGAGGGGCATAATACCGCCCTTGTGGAGGGGCTTGGCGACAAGCTGCATCTGCATGCCCGCCGCATCGTGTTCCCACATCCGGCTGGGGGCACGCTGGAGGTTGAGGCGCCGATGGCAGCTCACATGGTGGAGACATTCGCCCAACTCGGCTTCACTATCCCAACGCTTCAGCCACCGCGCCGCGCCTGAAGCCAGGCCTCGGATTAGGGTCATCAAACGGAGCTTTTAACGATGCAGCGGCACGGCTAAAGTCCGGCGCAATTCGGGTCAGAGCACTGACTGGTCAACATTATGTAAAGTTCGCACCAGGCTCTCGGGCCGTTTCGGGGCGACCAAGGAGCCGCGGATGAATCGCCCCGACCCAACACTCGCGCGTCGCATCTTTCTGGTGAGCGCTGCAATCCTGGCTTTGCCGTTTTTCATTGGCCTGCTGATCATCGTGTTGATCAACCCGAACAACTACAAGCCCGACATTGTCAACGCGCTGCAACAGGCCACAGGGCGCAAGGTTGAGATTGGTGGGCGCGTTGGGGTGACGTTCGGCCTTTCGCCAACCATCACCCTGCGGGACGTCCATATTTCCAACCCGCCCGGCTTTTCGCGCGATGAAATGGCAGTGGTTGGTGGTGTGGAGGTGAAGGTCAGCGCGGCGTCGCTGATTTTCGGCAAGCTCCATATCGTCAGACTTGCCCTGTTGAACGTCAATGTGCTGGTTGAGACGAACCCGCTCGGGGTCTCGAACACCGTGTTCACGTCGGGCGGCGGTGCCGCGCCCATGTCGGCCACTTCGCTGCCGAGCAGTCAGCCCGCGCGATCCGGCGAAGCTGCCCTGCCGGTGACGAACCCGTTGGACACGCTGCGTATTGATGAAATCAGCGTTCTCGCCGGCACTTTCGGCACCCGCGATGACGTTCGGCTGATGCGGCATGAATTGGTGATCAATCGCGCTGTGGTGCGGGTGAAGGGCTCAGACCAGACACTCTCGGCGATCGGCGACATCACTTATGATAACGCGCCGTTGAGCTTTACGTTTGAAACCGGCGCATTGGGGCGCGTCTTTGGGCAGGATGTCGGCCCGGCAGATTGGCCGGTGAAGGCAACCGGACAGTCAGCTAGTTCGCATCTTTCGGTGGATGGCTTCATTCGCAACCCGTTGGCCGGGCGTGGCTACCAGATGGCGGTTGAAGCCACTGTGGACAATCTGGCGGATATGTCGGCCCTGGTGGGCTCCAAGCTACCGCCGATCCATGATCTGCGGCTCAATCTTACGATGCGTGACAATAACGGGTTGCCAGAATTCACCTCCGTTCTGCTCCGCAGTGGGGCATCAGATCTGAGCGTGTATGCGCCGGGTTTGAGTTTAGAGCATCTGGTGCTCAGCGCGCCGTCGATGGATAAGCCAATGCATGGTGATATTTTGGGACGGTTCGGCAACCAGCCGTTGACCGCTAACCTGGATATCGGCGCCACGCAGTCTTTGATCGCCGCCGCACTCAGAGGCAGCGCGCAGGTCGGTGTCAGCGAGGCGGCGGTGCCAATTGATATTGATGCACAGATTGCGGGAGCGCGTGCGAAGCTTGTCGGCCAGGTGGCGCGGCCTGCCGCAATGTCTGGCCTTGATCTCGCAGTCAATTTGGATGTCCCTGATCTGACGGCGTTCTCGTCACTGGCCGGCAAAAAACTGCCAGCGCTGAGAAATCTGGTGCTGAGCGCAAAGCTCACCGAACCGCCATCTGGGCTGTCCACTGGCGTGAGCTTGCACCAGCTCAACCTGGCCGGGTCGTTTGGCGATCTGACCGGCGATGTGGATATTTTGTTCAAGCCGCGCAAATCGGTCAGCGGCAAGCTGGGCAGCACGCGGTTCGATCTTGATGCTTTGCAAGTGGCCTCAGATGCCGTCACCGCTCCGGTGGTGGCACCGACCACACCGCAGGGCGGCCGGGTTGGCCCGGCTCCGCGCTATCTGCTGTCGGAAGCCAATATCGATTTTTCCGGACTGAATGCGGCTGATGTCGATTTGGCGCTGGCGTTTGATGATATTCAATCTGGTGGCGTCGATTATCGCAAGGTTGCCGGGCATGTGGTGCTCAACGCTGGCACTCTGACGGTGAACCCGTTCACTGCGACCCTGCCAGGCGGGGCGATGATGTTCAGCGTCGCCTTCGCATCGCAGGCTCTGCCGCCAACGGTCGCGCTGCGCGTTCACGCGCCGGGCGTGGCGCTCAAGCCACTGTTGACGGCATTTCACCAGCCAAATGACGTGTCTGGCACGCTTGAGATCGGCGCAGACGTGGCCACGTCAGGTCGGTCATTGCATGCCCTGGCGTCGCAGATCACCGGCAAACTTGGTGTGGCGATGGCAGATGGGGAACTGGACAACAAGCTGCTCGGAGCCATCGGCGCGCAGGTGATGCGGGTGGCGCGCCTGCCGAGCGATTTGTTGAGCGGAAACAATGCCACCAGCACGCGCACAAAACTCGCCTGCGTCGCGTTGCGCATCGATGCTGAGCATGGGCTGGCCACGCTGACCAATATGGTGGTGCAGACCAGTGCTGCGCAGATTGTTGGCAACGGTTCAATCAACTTTGGCGATGAGGCCGTCTCGCTGCGCTTGCGACCTGCGTTGCGCACAGCGGTGGGGCCGTCAGTGGTGGTTCCGGTGCGGGTGTCGGGCATGCTGGTTGGCCCACAAATCTCACTTGATCCGAATGCGGTGGCGGCTGGGCTGGTGACGAGTGCCAAGAGTACACTCGCTGGCGGTGTAGCCGCTTTGACCAAGCCGTCAGTGAACACGCTGGGCGCTTTGATGTCGGATATTGATCCTTGCCCGACGGGGCTTGAATCCGCCCGCAACGCGCGGCCGACGGTTAATTAGGCGGAAAGCGCGATGAAACGGTTTTGGGACAACGCTTGCGCGGTGGCAAATGACGCGCCGCTTGGCGGTTGGTCGGTGGAATTGGACGGCAAGCCGGTGCGCCTGCCGGGTGGTGCAAAGCTTGCACTGCCGCATGCCGCGCTGGCGCGTGCCGTGGCGGTGGAGTGGCAGGCGGCGGGTGGTGGCGTGGGCGGTGCACTCACCTATGACGACCTGCCGCTGACCCGTCTGGTCGGCACTGCGCAAGAGCGCGTGACGGCAGCGCGTGAGGCAGTGGTGGAGGAAATTGCGCGATATGGGCAGAGCGATCTGCTGTGCTATCGCGCCGAACACCCCGTGGCGTTGGTCAGCGCCCAGCAGGCGCAGTGGCAGCCCTGGCTTGATTGGGCGGCGCGCGAAATCGGCGCGCATCTGCGCGTGACAACCGGCATCATCCATGTAGCCCAACCTGATGATGCGTTGGCCGTATTGGCGGCGCGCGCCGCTTCCTTTGACGTGTATCGTCTGGCCGCTTTGGGCGTGCTGGTGCCGTCATTCGGCTCGCTGGTGCTCGGCCTTGCGGTGGCTCATGGCGCGTTGGCGGCGATTGAGGCGCACGAGATTGCCACGCTGGATGAGCGCCATCAGGCCTCACTATGGGGCTGGGACAGTGAGGCTGAGGCGCGCATGGCCAAGGTCGCTGAAGACGTGGCAGTTGCGGGGCGGTTTCTGGATTTGTGCGCGGGATGATCGCGCGCCAAGTTTTTATCATCGGCCGCGTGCAGGGCGTGGGCTATCGTGACTGGCTGCGCTCCAAGGCGCGGCAGAACGGGCTTTCGGGCTGGGTGCGCAACCGGCTGGATGGCTCTGTGGAGGCGCTGCTCGTCGGTGCACCCGGCGAGGTTGCCAACCTCATCACCGCCTGCCATCGCGGGCCGCCGCTGGCGCGGGTGGAGCAGATCATCGAGGCTGAGGCCGAATTGCCGGAAGCGGCAGGGTTTCATCGGCTGCCTACATTATAGGCCAGTGAGGGCGAGCCATCCGCCCAGCGCCACCAACGTTGCCAGCAGCACCGGCGGCGTGACGCGCAACCCGAATTTCATATAGGGCCACCAGCCCACATGTAGCCCCTTTGACTGCAACACATGCATCCACAGCAAGGTGGCGAGGCTGCCGATCGGGGTGAATTTCGGGCCCAGATCACAGCCAATCACGTTCGCGTAAGTCATTGCTATGCCAGTGGAATCGGCCACAAAATGCGCTTGGCTGATGGCCAGCGCGCCGGTGAGCGTGGCAGGCAAATTGTTCATCACCGATGACAGTATTGCGGCACCGAATCCAGCCCCGATGATGGCCGACACCGGCCCTTGCCGCTCAAGCCATTCCAGACCCTGCGCCATGCTTTGGGTCAGCCCGGCGTTCCGCAGGCCATAGACCACCAGATACATTCCCAGGCTGAACAGCACGATCTGCCATGGTGCTGCGCGGAGTTGGGCGCTCACCGAGATCAGAGCCCCGCGTCCGAAGCGATGCCAGCGCCCGGCCAACGCGAGCAGCGTGAGGGCTGCCACCCCGGTGATCAATGACACTGGCACTCCGCGTTGCCCGAGCCAAAAATATGCTACCAGCAGCATGCCCAAAATGGGGAAAGCTGCGCGGAACAACAGCGTGTCGATGACCACACTCGCAGGCTCGGGCAGTCCGGGCCGTGTCGTAATGGGCGGGGATATCTCGGCGCAGCAACAGCCACAGCACCGCGAGGCTGGCGAGCAGGGCGGCGATGTTCACCGGCACCATCACCTCCGCATAACGATCAAAGGTCTGGCCGAAATAATTCGCGCTGACGATGTTCACAAGGTTTGAGATCACCAGAGGTAAGCTGGTGCTGTCGGCGACAAATCCGCAGGCCAGCACGAAGGCGAGCACAGCT
>CAIZGT010000780.1 GCA_903932545.1 uncultured Rhodospirillales bacterium | reverse complement strand
AGGCGCCGATGATGCGGTGGGGCGAGCGGCTGGAATTTACCGCGGAGGCCGGGCCGGGAGATTTCATCTTCGTGCCGCCGTTTGTGCCGCATCAGGAGATCAATGCCAGCACCGATGAGACGTTGGAATGCGTGCTGATCCGCTCGGATTCCGAGGCGATTGTGGTCAATCTGGATATCGATCCGGTGGAGACGCCGAGTCCGGTTGCTTGGGTTGATCCGATCCACACGCGCTAAGATGCGCCATCTTGAACAGCGTCTGAAACTGCGACATTTGCGCGCGATTGACGCGGTGGCGTTACATCGTTCGCTGGTGCGCGCTTCGGTGGCGATTGGCCTGTCGCAGCCAGCCCTCAGCCGAGCGTTGCAGGAATGCGAGGCGGCGCTGGAGATCAAGCTGTTCGAGCGACATGCGCGCGGAGTGACGCCGACCGAGGCGGGAGAGGCGGTGTGGGCCTCTGCACGCCGGATTTTGGCAGAAATTTCGCGGCTGGAAGAGGAGCTTGATCGGCAAGGCTCCGCCAGTGACGGCGTGATTGCCCTGGGCGCGTTGCCGGTGGCCGCCGTCGGATTGCTGCCCTCCGTGCTCGCCGGGTTGAAGATTTCACATCCTCGCCTGCAAGTCCGCCTCGTGCAGGGCCGCACCGAGGAGTTGTTGCCGTTGCTCGCGGTCGGGCAGATTGACGTGATCGTAGGCCGACTCTACGACCCGCCCGCCCCGGACGGATTCCGGCGCGAGACGCTGTATGACGAGCCGATCTCGGTCATCGCCCGCGCCGGGCACCCAATTTTTGATGACCCCGCCCCAGACATGAGTCTGCTCACCCGCTTCGACCTCGTGCTGCCAACCATGACGCAGCGGATGGGCCAAGAGGTGGAGCATCTTCTTGATGAGCGCGGGGTGATGCCGAGCCATTGTTTGCGCTCGTCTTCGGTGGGGTTCATCCGCGAATTGCTGCACACCACCGATATGCTTACCATTTGCCCGCGTATGATGATGGGCGGTGATTTGCGACGCGGTGCGCTGCGGGTTGTGCCGCTGATGCTGGGTGAAGTGCCGCGCCCGGCCGGCGTGATCCGCGCCAGTGGTCGCCCCACACCGGCCAATGCCGAGACGATGATCGCTGTTCTGCGCGCCGATCTGGCCGCGATGGCGGCGCAGGGTTTGGTGGATTTGAGCGCCAAGCTATAACCAAATCAGATGCGAATATGGGGTAATTCGATATGACTCAGCCCCGCGTTTTGGCTACCGATTATCATAGAGGAAACAACCAATGACCACCCTAGCAACCATCCCGCGCGCCTGCATCATCGGCCATCCGGTGGCACAATCGCGTTCGCCGATGCTGCATGGGTTTTGGTTGCAGCATTATGGTATTGCTGGGGAATATGGCCGTGAGAATGTCGCGCCGGATGGATTTCCAGGCTTCTTCGCCGGCTTCCGCGCGGCAGGCTATGTCGGCGGCAACGTGACCGCGCCGCACAAGGTCAACGCCTTGCGTGCGGTTAAGCGGCTGGACGCGGCGGCGCAGGCGATTGGCGCGGTGAACACAATCTGGCTTGACGGCGAGGATTGGGTTGGCGGCAACACCGATGCGCATGGCTTTATCGCCAATCTGGATGACCGCGCACCGGGCTGGGACGTGGCGGCGAAAGTTGCTGTGGT
>CAIZGT010000779.1 GCA_903932545.1 uncultured Rhodospirillales bacterium | reverse complement strand
CGCGGCGATCAATGCGCGCGAGGCGTTGGAGCGCAAACTCGCCGAGAGTGCCGGCCAGGGCAAGCTGCTCGACGCAGTGGCAACCTTGTTCGACTTGCCCAACACGCCCGCCCGTATCGAGACCTATGACAACAGCCACATCATGGGCACCAACGCGTATGGTGTGATGGTGGTGGCGGGGCCAGAGGGGTTCGACAAGGCGGCGTATCGCAAATTCAGTATCAAAAGCGCCATCACGCCCGGCGATGATTTCGGCATGATGCGCGAAGTGCTGGAACGCCGGTTTGGCCGCGCGATCCGTGAGGGCGAGGCCGGTGGGCCGAACTGGCCGGACATCGCATTGATCGACGGTGGCGCGGGGCAGCTTTCGGCGGCGCAGAAGGTGCTGGATGATCTCGGTGTGGAGGATGTGAAACTCATCGCCATCGCCAAAGGGCCAGACCGTGATGCCGGGCGCGAGTGGTTCCACACGGTCGATAAAGCGGCGTTTCAACTGCCGCCGCGCGACCCGGTGCTGTATTTCCTGCAACGTTTGCGTGATGAGGCACATCGCTTTGCGATCACCACCCATCGCGCCGGGCGCAGCAAATCGCTGGTTACGAGCGAGCTTGATGAAGTCCCTGGCATCGGCCCAGGCCGTAAGCGGGCGCTGCTCAACCATTTCGGCTCGGCACGTGGGGTGAAGCAGGCGGGTTTAGACGATTTGGAAGCAGCACCCGGCATTTCGCGCGCCATCGCCCGACAGATATATGCGCATTTCCATCCGGGGGCGTCCATTCCGGCGTAACGCTTGCCACCCGCTGCGCAAATCGTCACAACACGCGACATGCTGACCGATTTGCCAAACCTTCTCACCTTGGGCCGAATTGCGGCGATTCCGTTGCTGGTGGCCTTCGCCGATTGGGGAACGCCGCTGGCCGATCTGGTGGCCTGCGCGATTTTTGCCGTCGCCGGGATCACCGATTATTTCGACGGCAAGCTGGCCCGCGACCGGGCGCAAATCTCCGACCTCGGGCGCATGCTCGATCCGATTGCCGACAAATTGCTGGTGGGCGCCACTTTGATGGTATTGGTGGGCACGCACCGCCTTGGCCCGGCTGGGTTGTTCCCAGCCATTGTGATCATGCTGCGCGAAATTCTGGTCAGCGGCCTGCGAGAATATCTGGCAGGGCTGCGGGTCTCGATGCCCGTCACCAAACTTGCAAAATGGAAAACCGGCTTCCAAATGGCCGCTCTTGGCACGCTCTTGGCCGGTGATACCGGGGCGGCAGTGATCTGGCTTGATGTTTTGCCCGTCGCCATGATCGGCGCGTTGCTCCTCTGGACCGCTGCACTGCTCACCCTTATCACCGGCTGGGATTATCTGCGCGCCGGGCTGCGTCACGCCGTGCGCAGCAACGTTTGATGGGCCAACAAGTTCTCGGGCTGCTGGGCTGGTCGGGCAGCGGCAAGACGCATCTGCTGACAAGATTGCTGCCGGTGTTCATTGCACGCGGGCTCACGGTTTCGACCATCAAACACGCGCATCACGGTTTCGATCTGGATCAGCCGGGGAAGGATTCATATCAACACCGTGCGGCAGGGGCGCGCGAGGTGCTGATCGCCAGTGGCAAGCGTTGGGCGCTGATGCATGAACTTGATGGTCCTGAGCCGGAATTGCATGACCTGCTCGGCCATCTTTCGCCCTGTGATCTGGTGCTGGTAGAAGGCTTCAAGGCCTCGCGCCATCCAAAGATTGAAGTCTTTCGCACTGGCCAAGACCGCCCACCGTTCTGGCCGGATCGGCCGGATGTGGTGGCTGTGGCCACCGATGCGCCAGACTTGGCCTGTGATCGCCCTGTGCTGGACGTCAACGATGCCGAGGCGATTGTGGATTGGGCGCTCAGCTTTCTGCGGGATTTCCCGCAATAGCGTTTCTCGTGCCGCGAGGTACCTTGAGATATCATGTCAGGGAGGGCAGATTGTGCCCCAGACAAAGCTCAAGGAATCCACATCAATGCGCCGTATCGCTCTGCTCGGCCTGATCCTGTCTGCTCCGTTGGCCCTATCCGGCTGCGGTGTGGTGGGCGACCCGACGGTGGGCTTTGGCGGCTTCATCGCCGACACCCACACCTTCTATCGTGGCCCCAATCGCCCGGATGGCGAGGCGGAGAACATGATGCGGGCGAAGGGGGAGAGTGTGACAGCCGATGCGCTGATGCCTGCGGAAGGCAATGTCTGGCCCGGCCCGATCCCGCGTGAATTGACGCTGAGCGAGTTGGAAAACGGCCCAGATGCCGCAAATCGCTCGCCGGTTACTGCCCCGTTTGGCAACGGCTACACCGGCAAGCCGCGCAACTGATGCAATCGGGCTTGCTGTGAAAATCCTGTATTTCGCGTGGCTGCGCGAGCGCGTGGGCCATGCTGAGGAAGATGTGGCGCTGCCCGATGATGTCGCCACCGTAGCGGACCTAATTGGTTGGTTGCGCACTCGTTCGCCCGGACATGAAGCGGCGTTTTCGCAAGGCCGCGTGGTGCGTTGCGCGGTGGATCAAACCTTCGCAACGCCCGAGGCTTCGATTGTCGGCGCGCACGAAATTGCGTTCTTCCCGCCCGTTACCGGGGGCTGAGATGGCGACAATCCGGGTGCAGACCGAGGATTTCAACGTCTCGGACGAACTCGCCGCGTTGGGCGCTGGACGGTGCGATATCGGCGGCATCGGCAGCTTTATCGGCACTGTACGCGACCACTCGGGGACTCGGCTGATCACCGCGATGACGCTCGAACATTATCCCGGCATGACCGAACGCGAAATGACGCGGATTGCCGAAGCGGCTGAGGCGCGGTTCAGCCTGCTTG
>CAIZGT010000778.1 GCA_903932545.1 uncultured Rhodospirillales bacterium | reverse complement strand
GTGATCACGACCCGTAGGGCGGGTGTAACCTGCCGCTTTGCACAGCGCGGCAGGATTCTCTCGCCCTACGAACGACGCATCAATGCGGCAGCCAGCGTGTTCTCCAGCAGGCACGCAATCGTCATCGGCCCGACGCCGCCCGGCACGGGCGTGATGGCGCTGGCAATCTCGGCCACTTCAGCGGTGGCCACATCACCGACCAGACGCCCATCGGGCAGGCGGTTGATGCCGACATCAATCACCACGGCCTGATTGCTCACCCAATCGGCGCGCACCATTTCGGGCCGACCCACGGCGGCGACAATCACCTCGGCACGACGACATTCCACCGCGAGATCACGTGTGCCGGAATGCGCCACCGTCACCGTTGCATCCGCCGCCGTCAGCAATGCCGCCACCGGCTTGCCGACCAGGACTGACCGACCCAATACCAGCGCGCGGGTGCCGCGCAACGTGACACCGGCATATTCGAGCAGCTTGATCACGCCGAGCGGGGTGCAGGGCACCAAGCCAGGCTGACCGGCGGCGAGCAGGCCTGCATTGGTGGGGGTGAGGCCATCAACATCCTTTGCCGGGTCAATCGTGCGGATCACCGCTTGGGTGTCGAGACTTTTCGGCAATGGGAGTTGCACCAAGATGCCGTCAACGTCCGGATCGGCGTTGAGCTGTGCGACGACGGCGAGAAGTTCGGCCTGCTGCGTTGTGGCTGGTAGGCGGATGGTGCGCGCGGCGATGCCGACACTGTGGGCTGCGCGATCCTTGTTGCGGACATACACCGCACTCGCTGCGTCATCCCCCACCAGCACGACGGCGAGGCCGGGGACGAAATTCAGCTTGGCGATTGTCTCGGCTAGGGAGGTGCGGGTGATCTCCGCCAGTTTCTTCCCGTCGATGATCATGGCGGTCATGCCTCCGCTCCCGGCAAGGTTTCACAAATCTTTGCAAGTCGCGAGACCAGCGTTTGCGGCTCGCCCAGTACCCGCAACGTTTTTTGCCGTGACGTTGCGCCCTGCGTCACGGTCACTTGGCTGATGGCAACGCCCAATGATTTCGCGATCAACGCGCACACAGCGTGATTGGCGCGGCCATCTTCTGGCGCATCTGTTACGCCGACGCGCAGACGCAGGCCATCCACATCCGGCGCCATGCCTTGCAGCCCTGGCCTGCGCGATTTCGGTTGAACTTTTACCGCAAGGCTCAGCCCGCCCTCAACCAAACGCCACGCTGTATTCAGAGGAACAAGCCCTGCACGTTGCCATAAACGATGGCGGCATAAATCCGCTCCAGCAGCACTTGTGCCGCCGAGATCAGCAGCAACAAAACCAATGGGCTGAGATCGATGCTGCCAAAACTCGGCAACAGATTGCGGATTGGGCGCAGCGCCGGTTCGGTGACGCGATAGAGAAAATCGCCGATAAGATAAACGATGCGGTTGCGGGTATCGAGCACGCCGAATGAGGCGAGCATCGAGAACAAAGCCGCCAGGATCACCGCCCAGCGGAAGAACACCAACACCTCTTGCGCAATTTCAAACAGGATCGTGATCACAACGTGGTCTCCAAATGGTGGCGGAAGCTAGACTCAGCAGGGGGGGCGCTGCAACTGCCACGAACCCGCTTGACTCCGCATCCCACCCCGCGCAAGAAAGCGCCCCCGACGTTGCGGCTTGCTGCGACGGAGGGTGCCGGTTCGGTGGAAATGGGGCTGTAGCTCAGTTGGGAGAGCGCGTCGTTCGCAATGACGAGGCCAGCGGTTCGATCCCGCTCAGCTC
>CAIZGT010000777.1 GCA_903932545.1 uncultured Rhodospirillales bacterium | reverse complement strand
GGCTCCAGCGACAACGCGCGGGCAATACCAACGCGCTGCTTCATGCCGCCAGACAGTTCCGACGGCTTCTGCATGGCGGCGTCTTTTAGCCCGACCAGTTCAAGAGCGGCCTGCGCGCGGTCGTTAATCTCGGCCTTGCTCCATTTCGGATGCTTGGAGCGCAGCGCAAAGCCCACATTGTCGCGCGCCGACAACCACGGGTACAGCGCGTGCGATTGAAAGATCACCGCACGGTCTAGCGACGGGCCACTGATTTCGTGGCCATCCATCACCAATGCGCCATCGTCTGGTGCTTCCAAACCGGCCAAGATGTTCAGAATGGTGGTTTTGCCGCAGCCAGAATGGCCGATCAGCACTACAAACTCGCCGCGCTCCACGCCAAACCACAGATCGCGAAACACGGTGCGGCTGCCATAGCGGCGGGCAATGCCTTCAACGGAGAGATAGGGATGCATCCGATTCACTCCCTCCATGTCACAGCACTCGCGCACAGGCCGAGCAGGCGATCGAGCGCCATGCCGACGACGCCGATCAGCAAAACACCAAGCAGAATGTCGGCGAGCGAAAGATTGTTCCACTGATTCCAGACAAAGTAGCCAATCCCGGTGCCGCCGACCAGCATCTCGGCTGCCACAATCACCAGCCACGCGATGCCGATGGAAATCCGCATGCCGGTGAAAATCGTCGGCGCTGCGGCGGGCAAAATGACGAAAATCGCCTTGCGCCACGCGCTGACCTCCAGCGTTTGCGCCACGTTCAGCCACTCACGCCGAACCCCCGCCACGCCGAACGCGGTGTTCATCAACATCGGCCAGATCGAGCAGATGAAGATGACGAAGATAGCCGATTTGTTGCTATCTTTGATGGTGTATAGCGCAATCGGCATCCACGCCAAAGGTGAGACCGGCTTGAGAACCTGAATGAACGGGTTCAACGCCGCCCCAATCAATGGCGACATGCCGATCACAAACCCCGCCGGGATCGCCACAATCGCCGCCAGCCCGAAGCCGAGCAGAACACGGGCGAGGGAGTAGGCAAGCTGGGTGCCGACGCCCTTGTCGTTCGGCCCGTTGTCATAGAACGGGTCCATCACCGCCGCGACCAACTTCGCCCCAACATCGAGCGGCGTTGGCATGGCGGATTTGCCGGTGTTCACCGCAGCGCCCATCAGCTTGGCGTATTCCGGGTCCATCCCAGCAGTGGGCGAGGTGTCGCGCACCGCCAACTGCCAGGTGGCCAGGAAGAGCACGAGGATCAGCGCCGAGAGCATCGGCGCCGCCCAAATTGAACGCTTGGTGAGCATTATCAGGTCCGCTTGATCGGGAAGCTGGCGACATATTCCGCAGGTTTGGCGGGGTCGAACGGCTTGCCCATCACGACGAAGGTTTTGCTGTTGGACGCTGGCGCCGCGAGGCCCAGCCCTTCCATCTGCTTGCGCGCGCCAGTGGCCAGCATCACTTTGTTGGCGACCGCCGCGTAATCAACATCGCCCTTGATCTGGCCCCAACGCTTCATTTGCGTCAGAATCCACACGCCGAAGCTGTCCCACGGGAACGGATCGAAGCCCGCGCGCAGCGGCTGTTTGATGATGTTGCCAAGCCCGTCGGCATAGGTGCCGGTGAGCGCTTGCGTCACCACAATTTCCGGCTGGTTGAGGTAGTTGGCCGGGGCGATCACCTTGGCGATCTCGGCGCGGTTTTCGGCGCGGTTGGCAAAGCCGGTGGCGTCGATAATAGCGCGCGACAGGGCAAGGAAGGTGTTCGGGTTCTGTTCGATGAACGCCTTCGAGGTGCCAAAGGCGCAGCACGGATGGCCGTTCCAAATGTCACGTGACAGGATGTGAATGAAGCCCAGCCCGTCATACACCGCGCGCTGATTCACCGGATCCGGCCCGAGGAAGCCATCGATGTTTCCGGCTCGCAGATTGGCCACCATCTCCGGCGGCGGGATCACGCGCAGCTGCACATCGGTGTCTGGATCAAGTCCGGCTTCGGCGAGGTAATAACGCAGCAAGTAGTTGTGCATCGAATAGTCGAACGGAATGCCGAAGCGCAGGCCCTTCCAGGTTTTCGGATCGCGCCGATCCTTGAGCGCCATCGCCAGCGTGATCGCCTGACCGTTGATGTTCTCAATCGCCGGAATCTGCCAATCCTGCTGCACCGAACCCAGGCCGAGCGAGATGGCAAACGGCATCGGGGAAAGCAAATGCGCGGCATCGTATTCGTGGTTCAACGCCTTGTCGCGCACCACCGCCCAGCCAGCGGTTTTCACCACTTCGACGTTGAGGCCGTATTTGGAATAAAAACCCATCGGTTGCGCCATGATGATCGGACTAGCGCAGGTGATGGCGATGAAGCCGATTTTGAGGTCGGGCTTTTCCAACGCCTTCGGCGCGTCGGCGGCCATCGCGGTGATGGTTTCGATCGGCAGGAATTGCGAGATCGCTGCGAGTGCGGTGGCGCTGCCCACCGCCTTGAGGAACCCACGACGTTGGCGTGCATCGGGGAACACGGCGCGCAGAGCGGCGGAGCGAACCACCTCGCTCAACCGCGCATCGCCTGCTTTCGCAGAGACGCTGTGCGCGGAGCAGCCGCAGGATTGGCCGTGGGTGACGCTCGGGTCAAAAATCTCGCACTGGAAGCTCATTGTGGTCCCTGTGGTTCAAGTGTGGGTCTGTCGGGCAGAATAGCGCAGCGCGATCCGCCCGACAGAATTTCGTTACTCAGCAGCCTTTGCAAACGGCACGCCGCTCTCGATCGGCAATTCCGGAATCCGGCTCCATTCGTTCCACGAGCCGAAATACATCCGCACATCCTTGATGCCCGCTTCCTTCAACGCCACGAACGTGTTCGAGGCCCGCGCACCTTTGAAGCAATAGAGGAACACCGGCGTCTCTGGCGTCACACCCACGGTGGCGCACTCAGCGAGGATTTCGTCTTTGGATTTGAACACCGGGCCAGCCGGGCTCGGCTTCATCATCCGATACCATTCAAGCCAGCGCGCACCCGGAATCCGCCCCTTGCGCGGCGCGAAATCCGGGCCGTAGGGCGAAGACGACGTGCCGACCCATTCATCCACATCGCGCACATCCACCAGCGCCGTCTCACCGCCCAAGGCCGCGAGCATCGTCTCGTAGTTGATGATGATGTCTTGCCCGGTGTCTTGCGCTGGGAAGGTTTTGGCGACCGGCGTCGGCACTTCGGTGGTGAGCGGCAGCCCGGCGGCTTTCCAGGCGGCGAGGCCACCATGAACAATCTGCGCCTTCGGGTAGCCCAGGAACTGCATCAGAAAATAGCCACGACACGACATGCCGAAGCCGGAATTCATGCTCTCTTCGACGAAAACGGCAGTCTCAGCACCCGAGAGGCCAGCGGCCCCAAAGCTTACGGCGAATTTCTCGCGCAGCTCGGCCACACCTTCTGGGGAAGAGGTGGCGAGGAAGGTGAACACGTCAAAAATGTTCACCGCACCGGCGATATGGCCGGCGGCGTAGGCGTCTGGGCTTCTTGTGTCGATCACCACAACATCCGGGCTGGGGATCATCGCGTTTAATTCAGCAGCGGAAATCAGAACCTTCTCGGTCATGCGTGTCACTCCAAAAGTTTGGGGTTAGGCAGGCAGAAACAGGCGAATCCCGTCCAGATCAGCACGCAGCTTGATCTGGCAGCTCAGTCGCGAGGTGGGCTTGAGATTGAAAATCGTATCCAGCATCGCCTCTTCATCTTCGCCAACCGGGGCGAGGCGCGCCGCCCAGTCGGGATCGACCACCATGTGACAGGTGGCGCAGGCCAAGGAGCCGTTGCACTCCCCCACCACCGGCAAATCGGCGGCGCGAGCCAGCTGCATAATGCTGTCACCAGCTTTGCCATGCAGGGTGTGGGCGGCTCCGGTGGTGTCGATGACAATCGCGGTGAGCATCAGTTGCGTCCTAGAACGGCCAATTCCTTGCGGAGGTGGCGGATAGAGGGCGTGATGATCGCCACGAAATAGCTTTCGCGCAGCACACGACTGACCGGCGAGCCTTGCAGATAACCACGTGAGCCCGCGTGCAGCAGGGCGGATTGCGCAGCATCAAGCGCCATCTCGCTCACCGCGAGGCGGGCTTGGAGAACACGACGCATGAAATCCGGCGCGCCCTCGGTCGGCGTTTGCGCGAGTTCGGTAATCTCGGCGAGCAAGCCGGCTTTTGCGTCCTCGTAATAAGACGGCCCGCGCGGCAGATATTGGTTGGAGCTCGCATGCGATTTGTTGCTCGCCGCCATCAGCCCGATTGCAGCTTCGACCACGCCCAGGCCCATGCCGGTTTGCAGCAGGATCACGCCGGGCAGAATGCGCTTCACGTCATCAGCCACCGGGTCGGCCAGCATCATCTCATCGGCGATGAAGGCGCGACGGAACAGAATGGAATAGGTGCCGGTGCCTTCGAGCGCGATGAATTTCGCATTCTGGCGGATCTCCACGCCGGGTTGGCCACATTGCACCATCGCGAACATCAAATGCCGTGCATCATCCGCGTCTTGCAGCACTGTGGCGAACCAATGGCCGTCACCGAGATTGGACACCCAGGGCAGCACGCCCGAGACCACATAACCACCCTCAGCGCGCTGGGCTTTGAGCTTGAAACCCTCAAAGCCAGCCAACGTCTTCATCGGGTTGGACATGCCGGTGCCAGCCATCACCTCGCCGCTGGCGATGGCGGGTTGGAGCTTGTCACGCAAAGTGGTGTTGCGGGTGTTCTCCAGATACCAGCCACTCGCATCATGGCACCAAGTGCAGAATGCGGTTGACATGCATTCTGCGCCCACCGCTGCCATCGCTTGCACCGCGAGGGCGACGCTGCTCTTGGACAGCAGGGTTTGCTCGCCCAAATGCGCGGAGAATACGCCAGAGCGGCCAAGCTCGGCCATCGCGGTGCGGGGATAAATCCCTTCATGGTCGATGGCCGCCGCTTGATGCGGCAATTCAGTCCGGACTCGCGCTCGCACCCCAGCCAAATAATCGGCATCGCTGATGGCGGTGGCGGCCAGGGAGGTGATGGAGGCGAGTCCGGACGACATCAGATCGCCTCCACAGTCAGGCCAACCGGCTTGGTGAAGGTGTTGGCCACTGGTGACCAAATCTTGGCATGTGCGATCAGCGCGTCGAGCTCTTCTTTCGGAGAGTCGGCCTGCAGATCAACCTTCACCCGCACCGCATCAAAGCCAACCGGCTTGGGCGAGGTGTCACCAGTGCCCCAGACGGCGGTGATGTTGATGTCCGCCTCAAGCTCGATTTCGAGCTTATAGACGGTGATGCCGCGTGCCACCGCATTGGCATGGATGCCGACGGCAAGGCATGAACCAAGAGCGGCCAGCGAGGCTTCCGAAGGGTTCGGCGCGGTGTCGTCACCCAGCAATCCTGGTGGCTCGTCCACAATATAGGGCGGCAGGTTGCGGATCATGTTGAGGTGGCGGAAACGGCCCTCAGCAATGGTTTTGCACTTCAGCGTTTTAATCGCCTGCGGGTTGGCGCGGCCGGTTGCAATCAGGTGGTCCAGCCCGGCCTTATCGATTGGCGCGAGGCATCCTGTTATGGCGGTTCCCGGCATGGGCGCACCCGACTTTGGCGCAATGGTATCACTCATCTGCGTCTCCTATGAGATCGTCCCCAGACGCGACTGGCAACGATCCGGTTGGGCTTGGCTGGCTCACCAAGCGATTTTGCGCACCGAACAGACCGTTCTGTCTAACCCGATATAGTAAACGGTATCCAATTCTCATGCCAAGTCGCCAGATCGTTGCGGATCACTGTAAATGATCAGGATTGACGTGGCCTGTCGTCGAGATGTGATATTCAACGAGACGAATATAACGGCACGTAAGCCGCATCGTGGTGCGGGATCGTGGTGCATTGTGGATAGATATGCACGCTCAATAGGCACTTTTTGCGATTTCCTGATACGATGGCTGGTTTTTGGGCATGTGATGGGGGGCGGAGTGGACAAGCTGCACGACATTAAGGCGGCAGACGCAGATCGCGGCGATTCGGTGCAGGGCGCTGCGTCTTATGCCGCCACGGCGAGTTTTAACCTCACCGACCGGCCGGCCGGTGAGCGCATCGTCGCGGCGGCAAGAGAGTTGTTCTGTCGCGACGGCATCCACGCCACCGGCATTGACCGCATTCTCGCCACCGCGGCCGCATCCAAGATGGCACTCTACTCGCGCTTCGGCTCAAAAGAGGCGCTGGTGCGGGAGGTATTGCAGCGCGAAGGTGCGGAGTGGCGCGCGAGTTTCTTTGCCGAAGTGATGCGCGCCGGGCCAGACCCGATGTCACGCCTGCTGGGCGTGGTGGACGCGCTAGAGGCGTGGTTCCGAGGCGGACGGTTCTATGGCTGCTCCTTCATGAACGCTGCTGCCGAGCACTCCAAAGGTGAAGCCTCATTGCGCGCGCTGGCGGCGGAGCATCATCGTGATGTGCTGGGGTTTCTGGAAAACATCGCCAACGAGGCGCAGCTTTCGCAGGCCCGCATGGTGGCGCGGCAGATTTTGCTGATCATGGAGGGCACCATCGCGTCTTTGATGGTGGCAGGCGACGGCGATGTTCTGGTGATCGCGCGGATCAATCTGCAGAGTATCCTTACACAGGCCGCGCGTAATTCTAAATAATACGATTTATTGGATGATTTTTTGTTCAAACCCGGCGCAATTTCAGCCACAAATTACCT
>CAIZGT010000776.1 GCA_903932545.1 uncultured Rhodospirillales bacterium | reverse complement strand
TGGCGTCGGAGAGGTCGGTGTCGAAGGTGGTTTCGGCTGAGCTGGATTTGGTTTCGCGCCTGGGGTCGACTGGGCGACGATCTAGGCCGCGGGCGCGTTCGCAGAGATCCCAGCTGTCATCGCCGAGCAGGCGCCGCGCTTCGGCTTCATCTAGCAGTTGCAACTGGCCGAGGCGGGAGATCCCCAGCGAGGCGAGGCGTTTTTCCAAGGAGGGGCCGATGCCGGGCAGGCGGCGGACCGATTCGGGGGCGAGAATCTCGGCGGCCTCGTCACCGATGACGCAGAACCCGCGCGGTTTGTCGCGTCCGGCGGCGATTTTGGACATCAGACGATTTTGGGCGAGGCCGATTGAGATCGTCACCCCAACCTCCGCCTCAACCCGCCGCGCCAGCCGTGCCAGCATCACGGCGGGCGGCGCGCCGTGCAGCGTCTCGGTGCCGCTGAGGTCGAGCACCGCCTCGTCGATGGAGAGCGGCTGCATCAAGGGCGTGAGATCGGCCATCAGCGCGCGGATGTGGCGGGAGGCTGCGACATATTTGGCGAAATCCGGCTTGATCACCACCAGATCGGGGCAGGCCGCGAGTGCTTTGAACATCGGCATCGCCGAGCGAATGCCATAAATGCGCGCCACGTAGCACGCCGCCGCCACCACGCCGCGCGTGCCACCGCCGACCACGACGGGCTTGGACGCAAGCTCTGGCCGATCGCGTTTCTCCACCGAGGTAAAAAACGCGTCGCAATCCACATGCGCGATCCTGAGGGTGAACAATTGCGGATGTCGCACGATCCGGCGTGAGCCACAGGCGCGGCATATTGGCCCCTCGCCTGCGATAATGCCGCAGTCTCGGCAGAGGCCGGGTGCGACGCCAGGGGGACCTAAGTCGGCGCTGGCCACAGCCACGCAGCCCCCCGCACACCCGAGGAATCACCATGCTGGTTGCGCAGGATCGGCGTGTCGATCACGTCCGAGAATGCGTATTTCTTCAGCAGCTTGGGAAGCTCCACATAAAGATGCGTCATATTGGACAATCCGCCGCCGAGCACAATCACGTCCGGATCCAGCACGTTGACAATCACTGCCAAGCCACGTGCCATCCGGTCAGCGTGACGCACCAGGGCGGCGATGGCGTTGGCGTCTCCGGTAGCGGCTTCCGCGGGGAGTGTGGAGGCATCGCTCGCCCCCGCCCCATAGGCGTCACATGCCAGACTTGGCCCGGCAATCCAGCTTTCTAGGCAATTGCGCTGGCCGCACCAGCACATGGTGCCGGGATACTCATTCGGCTGCGGCCAGGGCAGCGGCGTGTGACCCCACTCGCCCGCAATTCGGTTGCGGCCCTTGAGCACGTGGCCGTCCACCACAATTCCTGAGCCGCAACCGGTGCCGATGATGACGCCAACTACCGTGCCGAAACCCGCCCCTGCGCCGTCAGACGCTTCAGAGAGCGCGAAGCAATTTGCATCATTTTCCACACGGACCTCACGCCCCAGACGGTGCGCGAGATCGACGTCAAAGCGGTTGCCATTCAGTGCGATGGAATTGGCGTTCTTCACCAACCCCGTCACCGCCGAGATCACGCCAGGAATGCCGATGCCAACCGAGCCATGGCCGCCCATCACCTCCTCAACCTCGGCCACCAGATCGGCGATCGCGCCCAACGTGGCGTCATAGGCTTTGGGTGTGGCGACGCGACGACGCAGCGCCTCGCTACCAGCGCGGTCGAGGGCGACGGCTTCGATCTTGGTGCCACCGAGATCAATGCCAATGCGGAAATCATATCTGCTCATCACCACAGTCTGAACCCTATGCATGGCTTGCTCAACTGCGCAGGCGCGATAACATAGATGAACCAGGGGGGAATCTGGGCCGAGGAAGCGCGGGCAAATGACGAATGGCTGAAACGATTCTCGACGTGAAGGGCATGACCTGCCCACTCCCCGTATTGCGGACCAACAAGGTTCTGCGCGGCCTGTCCGCAGGTGAGCGGCTGCGCGTGCTGGCCACCGACCGTGCGGCAGTGGCTGATATGCAGGCGTATTGCCGCGAATCCGGCCACGCGCTGCTCGCGATGAGCGAGGAAGCGGGCGTGTTCAGCTTCGTTATCCGCAAGAAGGCGGAGGACGCAACATGAGTGTCGCCCTCATCACCCACCCCGCTTGCCTCGAACACGAGACCGGCATGTGGCATCCCGAATGCGCCGACCGGCTGCGCGTGGTGCTGCGCGCGTTGGAGAAGGCGGAGTTTCAGCCGCTGATCCGCGAACTCGCTCCGCAGGCCACACGCGAGCAGCTCAACCGAGTGCATCCGCTGGCCTATATCGACCAAATTCTGAACACCGTGCCCGAGCCCGGCCAAACCCATGAGATTGATGGCGACACGCTGATGAGCCACGGCTCGGCCGAGGCGGCATTGCGCGCCGCCGGTGGCTCGGTGATGGCGGTGGATGCGGTGATGGAGGGCTGGGCGCGCTCCGCCTTTGCCGCTGTGCGCCCGCCCGGCCATCACGCCGAGCGCGGTCAGGCGATGGGCTTCTGCTTCTTCGCCAACGCCGCCATCGCCGCCCGGCATGCACAGGCGCATTGGGGCTTGAAGCGGGTGGCGATTGTTGATTTCGACGTTCATCACGGCAATGGTAGCCAGGACATTTTCGAGCGTGACCCCTCGGTGTTCTATGGCTCGTCCCACCAATTCCCCTGCTATCCGGGCACGGGGGCCGAACACGAGACCGGCTTGGGCAACATCGTCAATGCGGGCATCGCGCCAGGCACCGGCAGCGCAGAATTCCGTGCCGCGTGGGCCGACACGATCCTGCCTGCGCTGGACGCTTTTGCCCCAGAATTGCTGATCGTCTCGGCGGGATTTGACGCGCACAAGGCTGACCCGTTGGCACAATTGCGGGTGGAGACGGCGGATTTCGCTTGGTTGACGGCGCAGTTGCTCGGCGTGGCGCGCAGGCACTGCAAGGGGCGGTTGGTGTCGCTGTTGGAGGGGGGGTATGATCTGCCCGCTTTGGCAGCGAGTGCAGCGGCGCATGTGCGGGCGTTGATGCATGACTAGCACCGAGCCAACCACGGCAGCGCCGATTTTGCCAGATGCGGGATCACCACATCGGTCATCAGCGCCACCGCCAAAGTGGCAAATTTGCCGTTGCGGATGATCAACCGCCAAGATGAGCCCCGTCATGCTCTTGGCGATCAGCAGAGCTTTGCCGTCCGAGTGCGGCGTGGCACGATCGGGGAATACCGCATCCAAAATCTGTGCCCATTCTGCAACAGTGCCGGATTGATCGATCCGCCAGACCAGACCCGACGCTGAAATTGCGGCAAGTGCCGTCACCAGCAGCAACGCCGGATCGTATGTGTTGTTGCGGCGCTCACGGTCCAGGCTAACGAGAATAACGCCGTGCCGGTCAATCGCAAGATTATCGGCAAAATGCCCAGGCG
>CAIZGT010000775.1 GCA_903932545.1 uncultured Rhodospirillales bacterium | reverse complement strand
CGCACGCAGGCATCGGCCAAAGCCTGCAATTCGGGGCTGGGCGCGGCGTCTACCACGGCGAGGAAGCCGCGCAGATTGGCGAGTTTTAATGGTGGCAGTTCAAACGGAGCGATGCGGGCGGCGAGGTCTTCGGCATCCGTCACCACACGGTCCCACGTCACCCCGGCGCGCAAAGCCATTGGCGGTTTCAGCGTGGCGTGGAAGCCATAAAGGCGCGCCTCTGCTGTGATCTCAGCAATGCCTGGCACATCTGGCTGGTCCAGTTGCGCGTTGCTGTCTGGATCACGGCCGAGCCAATGACAGCCGTGTTGCCACAGTGTGTCATTGGACGGCGGCGCGTAATAGACAGCCACGCGCATGTTCAGGAAATCCGCTGACCGGCGCGCCAGACTTCACGCACCACGGGGATGTTCTGGCCAACACTATCTCTAAACGTCTTCACCCGCACCAGATCGGCGCGCAGCCCGGCTTCGATGCGGCCGCGATCGTGCAGTTGCGCCATCTTCGCCGGTGCGTCCGTCACCATCGCCACCGACGCTGGTAGGTCGAGCAAGCCTTTCTCAACGGCGAGGAAGGCGGCTTCGATCAACGCGGCGGGCACGTAATCGGAGGCGAGCGCATCGATTACGCCCTCACGCACCATGTCGGCAGCCGAAACGTTGCCGGAATGCGAGCCGCCGCGCACGATGTTGGGTGCGCCGGCAATCACGGTCATGCCGCTGGCATGGGCGGCTTTGGCCGCTGCCATGCGCACCGGGAATTCGCTGATCATGATGCCATCGGCCACGTTCTCGGCGATGTTCTCCACCGTCTCGTCATCATGGCTGGCCAACGCCACATCGCGGCCACGGAACATTTGGAGCAAAGCATGGCGATTGGGCGTGCGGTATTGCGCGCGCTGGATGTGCAGTTTCTCAATCCGCGCCTCAATCTCCGCCTCGCTGGAGCCGGATTTGCGGCGCAACTGGCGGTAACGCGCCATGTCGGCATATTGGCCGATGCCGGGGGAATGATCCATAAAGCTCACCATCCGCACACGCGGATGATCGGCCACCGGGGCGACCAGATCGATCACGTCCATTGCAGGCATTTCGCAGCGCAGATGCAGGAAATGCTCGGATTTCATCAAGCCGGTGCCCTCAATCGCATTGAGATCACGCAGGCCGTCTTTGAAGGTTTGGATGCGCTCGACATCAAAACCCAGATCGCCCAGGCACAGCGCATCAAGCACTGTCGTCACGCCTGCCGCCGCCGTCTGCGCGTCATGGCTCAGCAAGGCAGAGAGTGAGGGCCAGCGGGCGTTGATACGTGGCTGCACCTGACGTTCGAGATTGTCGGTGTGCACATCCACCACGCCGGGCATCAGATATTCACCGTCGAGATCATGGGCGGAGGGCGCGTTGGAAATGCCCTCGCTCACCTCGGCAATCTGGCCGTCGCGGATCAGCAGCGTGCCGAGTTGGACGCGGTCGCGCATGATAAGGTGCGCGTTGGTGAGGATCATTTCGGTCATGCGGCATCCTGAAATGGCAATACGTGAAAAACCCGGTCCGCCACGGCGTCGCGGACGAAGGTGTCATGGAAGATACCCACCACCGCGATGCCCTGTGCTTTCGCTTCGAGGATCATCGCGATGACGATATCGCGGTTCGCGTTGTCTAGGCTTGCGGTCGGCTCGTCCAGTAGCAGGATGGGATGGCTGCCGATAAAGCCGCGCGCGAGATTGATGCGCTGCTGTTCGCCGCCGGAGAACGTGGCAGGCGGTAGCGCATGCAGACTGGTGGGGATGTTGAGGCGGCTGAGCAGCTGCGCCGCCTTCTCGTGGGCCGTTTCCGGCGACACGCCGCGCGCTGCATCCGCCACGATATCGAGGGCAGAAACGCGGGGCACCACCCGAAGAAACTGCGACACATAACCCAGCGTGCGGTCGCGAATCTCCACCACGAGGCGCGGCGAGGCGGTGACGATATCGATCATCTGGCCGTCATGCCGCACCCGGATTGCGCCACCGCCCGCGCGGTAATTGCCATACAAGCTGCGCAACAACGTGGTTTTGCCAGCGCCAGACGGGCCAGCCAGCGCAACGCATTCACCGGCGCTGACATGGAAATCCACCCCACGCAGCACGTCGATGCGCACGCCGCCTTGGAGGTGGAGGCGGAAGTTTTTCGACAGGTTGGAAGTTTCGAGCATGATCATGCGCTCAACACCGAACTGACCAAAAGCTGCGTATAAGGATGCTGTGGGTCATCCAGCACCTGATCGGTCAGCCCCGCCTCCACCACTTCTCCGTTCTGCATCACCATCACCCGATGCGCGAGCAGCCGTGCGACGGCGAGATCATGGGTGACAAGCACCACCGCAATGCCGAGCTTGCGGACAAGCGTGCGGATCAAATCGAGCAAGCGCGCCTGCACCGAAACGTCGAGCCCGCCGGTTGGTTCATCCATGAACACCAGTCGCGGATGCGTCACCAGCGTGCGGGCGATTTGCAGACGTTGCAGCATACCGCCAGAGAAGGTGCGCGGCAGGTGATCCACCCGGCTGGCATCAATCTCCACCTGCGCCAGCCAGTTGATCGCCTCTGCGCGGATATCGCCGTAATGACGGCGGCCCTGCGCCATCAGCCGTTCACCCACATTGCCACCAGCGGTGACGCCCATGCGCAGATTGTCGCGCGGGTTCTGATGCACGAAGCCCCAATCCGAGCGATGCAGCGCGCGCAAAGCGGGGGCGGACATGGCGTGGACGTCCTGCAAGGCACCCGCTTCATCGCGATACCACACAACGCCCGATTGCGGCGCCATTCGGCCCGACAACACGTTGAGAAGCGTGGTTTTGCCCGAGCCGGATTCACCGACGATGGCGAGCACTTCGCCTGGCCAGAGATCGCAGTCCACATTGTGCAAGGCGGCCACCTCACCGAAGCGCAGGTTGAGGCCACGGGCGGAGAGCAAGGTCTGGTCGGTCATGCCGCCAGCTCCGTGCCTTTGTGGCCTGCCTCGCGGCGGCCCTCGCAGAAATCGGTGTCGGAGCAGACGTAGAGACGCCCACCTTTGTCGTCGATCACCACCTCATCCAGATACGAATCCGGCGCCGCGCACAGCCCGCACACATGCGGCGCGCGGGTGGTGCGGAACGGGTGATCGTCGAAATCGAGGCTCACCACCCGCGTATAAGGCGGCACCGCGTAGAGCCGCTTCTCACGCCCGGCCCCGAAGAGTTGCAGCGCGGGCATCATGTCCATCTTTGGATTGTCGAAAGCTGGGATCGGCGACGGGGCCATCAGGTAGCGGCCATTCACCATCACCGGGTAGTCATAGCTGATCGAGACATGGCCGAAGCGGGTGATGTCCTCATACAGCTTCACATG
>CAIZGT010000774.1 GCA_903932545.1 uncultured Rhodospirillales bacterium | reverse complement strand
TCGCCCATGAACAGCAACGGGATCAGCACTGCAATCAGCGAGATTGTGAGCGAAAGGATGGTAAACCCAATCTGTCCCGCCCCTTTCAGCGTTGCAGCCAGCGGCCTCTCACCGGCTTCCACATAGCGCGCGATATTCTCGATCATCACGATCGCATCATCCACCACGAAGCCGGATGAGATGGTGAGCGCCATCAGAGAGAGGTTATCCAGGCCGAATCCCAGCAAATACATCACCGCCAACGTGCCGACCAGCGAGAGCGGAACCGACAGACTGGGGATGATGGTGGCAGGCAGATCGCGCAGAAACACATAGATCACCGCCACCACCAGCAACACCGCCAGCAACAGCTCGAACTCCACATCCGCCACCGAAGCGCGGATGGTGGCGGTGCGATCGGCGACGATCTCCACATCCATCGCAGCGGGCAGCGTGGCGCGCAGACTGGGCAGCAGCGCCTTCACCCCGTCCACCACTTTGATCACATTCGCCCCAGGCTGGCGCTGGATATTGAGGATCACGGCTGGTTTGCGGTTCACCCAGGCGGCGAGCTTGGTGTTCTCCGCCCCCAAGATCACAGTTGCCACATCAGAGAGCATCACCGGCGCGCCGTTTTTGTAGGCGATGACGATGCCACGGTAATCATCCGGGCTGGTGATCTGATCATTGGCATTGATGGTGGATGCCCGATCTGGACCATCAAACCCACCTTTGGGAGTGTTGACGTTGGCGTTGCCCAAGATGGTACGAACGTCATCAATCGCGATGCCGAGCTTGGCCAGCGCACGCGGGTTGATCTGGATACGAACCGCCGGCCGCTGACCGCCGCTGATCGTAACCAGCCCCACTCCAGGCTGCTGAGAAATTTTCTGGGCCAAACGTGTGTCCGCCAGATCCTCCACCTCGGTGAGTTTCAGGCTCGCTGAGGTGAGCGCCAATGTAAGCACCGGCGCGTCGGCGGGGTTCACCTTGGCGTAAATCGGCGGCGCTGGCAGGTCAGACGGCAGCAGGTTGCCCGCCGCGTTGATCGCTGCCTGCACTTCCTGCTCGGCAATGTCGAGATCTAGGTCGAGACCAAATTGCAACGTGATCACCGATGCACCCGCCGAGGATTGTGACGACATCTGCGCCAAGCCCGGCATCTGGCCGAATTGCTTCTCCAACGGCCCAGTGACGGCCGAGGCCATCACCTCAGGACTGGCACCGGGATAGAGGGTTTTCACCGCAACCGTTGGGTAATCCACCTCCGGCAACGCCGAGAGCGGCAGAAAGCTATATGCGGTCGCCCCCACCAACAGCATCGCCACCATCAGCAGCGTGGTGCCAACCGGGCGCAGGATGAACGGGCTGGAAAGGCTCACTGTGCAGGAGCCTGGCTGTCACTTTTTGCCCCCTCACGACGGCGCAGCCCTCTCGCCTCGCCGGGCAAGCCGACTGCTTCGGCAGGCGCGCCGGCCACGCGCACCTTCGCACCATCACGCAGCCGGTCTACGCCATCGATCACCACGCGGTCGCCTACATTGAGGCCTCTAAGCACCGCCACCATCGCGCCGTCCTGCGCTCCAAGCGTGATCGGGCGGACATGAACCAGCCGATCATCGCCGATCACGTAGGCGTAGGTTCCCTTCTGGCCGCGCTGAATAGACGCGGTTGGTGCCACCACGGCACCCTTCAGCGTGTCCACCAACAGATGCGCATTGACGAACTGGCTAGGGAAAAGGCTCTCATCGGTGTTTGGCAAAATGGCCCGGATTTTTACCGTGCCGGTCGTGGTGTCCACTTGATTGTCCAAAGTGGACAGCGTGCCAGTCGCAAGTTGGGTCACATCGGCGCGGTCGGTCAGTGTCACCGCCAACACCTGCCCCGTATGCAGCTGCTTTAAAATGGCGGGAATGCTATCTTCCGTCACTGAGAATACC
>CAIZGT010000773.1 GCA_903932545.1 uncultured Rhodospirillales bacterium | reverse complement strand
TTTCTTCCCTTGGTGTCTGATCAGAGAAGCGGGCTTGAATTCACGTTCATCGTCCTGGCCAACAGATGTCAGCTTTGGTACTTCCGTTGTTGAATGCGCGGGTGCTTGTGCCACAATATCAATGCGTTGGACGGGCTTCTTTGCCTCCGCCATCGACCGGGCTAAGGACACCTTCCTGCGAAGGAGCCCGCCCGGGATCGGTGTGCCGGTTCGATAGGCGATACCCGCCGCGTGCATCGCCAGACCAATATCGGCCAACAACCAGCCGTCTTTCATCAAGCGACTAAGTTCACCGAGTTGGCCCTCATGACGATGAAGCCATGTCATCACTCGGTCCCCATCGCGCCAACCTGATGCGAAGATGCGTGCCTGTGCATCCAGTTCATCGTTGTCGCGTTGTCGCTTCTCAGATGTCCTGGGTATTCCCGGCTGGCGGCTGCTAGAACTGTAGGTGTCAATGGTGTTTATCACGGCTATTGGCACCCCTATGTCACCACCATTGTCACCACGAACGTCACCGGATGATGTCACCACCAATGTCACCAGTTTTCGATAGTTTATATTTCGATAGACAGGTGTATTTTCTTACAGACCAAGTCACCCTAGACGGGTAATTCTTAAATGACATATCCCATGACATGAAAAGATTTTATATCATGGCTATGAGAATTTCTGACTAAGTGATTGTTCATTTGAACGCGATGGGACACACGATGGCGGCCACCCAGGACGGTGCCTATCTGGCGCACATCTCCGACACGGTGACGGCGATGGCAGCACAGCTGGACTCGCAGCACGAGACACAACAGGCCATCCTCACAGTGCTGAACCTGCTGCTGGAAACCAACGCGGCGCAGTCCGAAATGCTGGCCGATATTATCAGGGCCGCCACGCCGGAGGATGGGCCATCACCTGTTGCCGAGGCGCTGCAAGCGCTCGCTGCACAGGTTCAGCAAATGGATGAGACCCAGGCTGAGTTGATCACCCAGATGGTGGCATTGCCTGCGGCGATTGGAAGCCAGTTCGAGATCAGCCTGCGCGGCTTGTTGCCGCCCATTGGCGCGACGCCATGACGTGCTGACCTATCGCACGGGTGCTGCCGGGGCACCTTCAGCCACGCGCGCGATGAGCGAGCATTTGCTGCAACAGACCTTATCGCCCGAGATGGCGGCGATGGCGGAGTATTATCATCAGGGCTTGAGCCCTCCGTCGCCGGCAGAGGCCGCGGCGTCACGCTACGGTGCAGAGTTGGCTGACGGAATGCCGCCTATTGGTGCTGCGCTTGATGAGATCGTCATCCGCGAGGTGGATCGGCTGGCCGAAATCAGTGTGGACTCTACTGGGGATGCGCTGCTCCGCGACGATGTGACTGTCCGCGCGCTCGGCACGTTCATGGCCGCTGGTATGGTGGAGCGCGACGAGGCCGTCGCCTCTCTGCATCGGATGGGCCTGGATGGCCAAGGTCTTGCAGATCGCCTCGAACATGCTGCCGAACAAGCATGTGACAGCAAGGATTACAGCAGCGCCACCGCAACCCCACGCCGCGACATGAACCCTGTGCTGGCCGAGCGTTTGGGCATCAACACTGCCAAGTCGCTCACCGCCGCCGAGGTAGCCAATCTCCTCAATGGTCAACGTGCTGATGGTGGCGACATCAAGGGCAAGCAGAAACAGGCGGCGACCGAAGGGATCGGCACGGTGTTCGGGATGGACGAACGCCGCATGCCTACGCGGGCGGAGCTTGCAAACGTGCTGGCTGGCAGGCTGGA
>CAIZGT010000772.1 GCA_903932545.1 uncultured Rhodospirillales bacterium | reverse complement strand
TGACTTTGGCGGCGGTGGAGATGGTGTTGCCGTGCATCGGATCACAAATCCACGCCACGCGGCGGCCTTCTTGGCGGATGCGGCGCAGGATGGGTGGGAACAGCTTCTCGACCTTCTCAGCGCCCATGCGGACGATGAGCGTGATGCGGCCCGGCTCGTCGGTGGGGTTGAGGATGTCGATCAGGCGGAGCAGCTCGTCGGGATCGGTGGTGGGACCAACCTTGATGCCAATCGGGTTGCGGACGCCGCGCAGGAATTCGATATGCGCGCCATCCGGCTGGCGGGTGCGATCGCCGACCCAGAGGAAATGCGACGAGCAGGCATAGGTGTCACCCGAGGTGGAATCGACCCGGGTGAGCGCCTGTTCATAGGGCAGCAACAACGCCTCGTGGCTGACATAGAAATCCGTCTCGCGCATTTCGCGGGTGTTGGCGGATGTCATGCCGCAGGCGGTCATGAAGCGCAGGGTTTCATCAATGCGCGAGGAGAGTTCGCGGTAGCGGGTGGCGAGCGGGGAGCGTTCGACGAAGCCCAGGTTCCAGCGGTGAACCTCGTGCAGATCGGCGTAACCACCCGACGCGAAGGCGCGCAGCAGGTTGAGCGTGCCGGCGGACTGGAAATAACCCATCTCCATGCGCGCCGGATCGGGGATGCGCTGCTCGGCGGTGAATTCCGGGCCGTTGATGATGTCACCGCGATAGGTCAGCAGCGATTCGTCACCGATGGTTTCGGTCTCGGACGAGCGCGGCTTGGCGAATTGCCCGGCCATGCGGCCCAGCTTCACCACCGGCAGCGAGGCCCCGAAGGTGAGCACGACGGCCATTTGCAGCAGCACACGGAAGGTGTCGCGGATGTTGTTGGCGTTGAAATCGGCGAAGGATTCAGCGCAATCGCCGCCTTGCAGCACGATCGCGCGGCCTTCCTGAACGGTGGCGAGCTGTGCCTTCAGACGACGGGCTTCACCGGCGAACACCAGCGGCGGGTAGGAGGCAATCTTGCCTTCCATTGCCGCGAGTTTTGCGGGATCGGGGTAGGCAGGCACCTGCACGATCGGCTTGTTGCGCCAGGAGGCGGGAGTCCAGGACTGAGACATTAGAGTTTCCACTGCGTGCCCCGATGCCGTTCCATCGGGAAGAAACAGTAGTATGGCGCGAAGGCGTGCCATTGGCTACTCGGGGCAGGGTTTCGGGGGGTGCAGGGCGGGGGATGGTGCGGCAGGCCCGCATTGGCTTTGCTCATGCGGGCTGCGGTGCTGGCGATGGCGGGGTGGATGATTTTGCTTGAGTCCAGCCAGCGGTTGTGGCGTTTACTGGTCGATGGATTCCTCCCCCGCCCTTTCCGCGATCGCAACCGCCGCTGCCAATTTGGCGGGGATTTGGGCTGCGATGTTGCGCGGGTTTGGGCTGTTCGGCGTGGCGCCTGCGCGGCAGGTGGAGACGGCGAATTGGTGTGGTGCGATTTTTTGCAAGATTGATCGGCTGCTGTCGCGCTATCGGGCTGGGACGCTGCGGCGGTGTGTGATGCCGCGTGTGGTGGCGCCGGGGCGGAAAATCGTCAATCAGCCGGTGATGCGCATGCCGCGCAGATTTGCGTGGCTGGTGCGGACTGGCAAGCATCATGCGGCAGGGTATGGCTCGCAATTGCAGGCGGTGTTGAGTACGCCAGAGATGGCGGGATTGCTGGACGTGTGTCCGCAGGCGAAGCGGATTTTGCGGCCGTTGTGTCGGGCGCTGGCGATTGAACTGCCGTGGACGGTTGATAAAACCCCACAAGAGCGCGGGGTGACGCGACGGCGGACGCGCAAGCCGCGCCCGACGCCGGAGCCGTTTCGTAGTCCGCTGCCGCGCGGGGTGCTGAGCGGGGCGCGGCGGCAGGGTTTTGGCAAAATGATTTGAGTGGTGGCG
>CAIZGT010000771.1 GCA_903932545.1 uncultured Rhodospirillales bacterium | reverse complement strand
TTATTTATATTATTTTTTCGTCATGATTATGATATCCACGAATATTTATATCCGATCAGTTTATCATTTTGCGCTGACCGCGAATTGGCAATTCATGCCCTGTTGACGAGAACCCGCCAAATCGTCGGCAGAGTGAGGCAAGGGTTGGTTGTGGATCGACGTCGCCTTGGATTGTGGGGTTGTCGGACGGAACATGGATGATCATTGGAGCATTGCTGCCGCCTGCGCGTGGCCGCATCTTGGCAGTCCGATTACAGCAGCCCCAATTCCAGCGTGGCTTCCTCACTCATCCGATCGCGAGTCCAGGCGGGCTCCCAGACCAGCGAGACCACCACTGCTGCCACGCCGGGGACCATCGACACCACTTGTTGCACCTGGGCGGGCAAGGCGCCCGCCACCGGACAGGCCGGGGAGGTCAGCGTCATGTCGATGCTCACCACGCCAAATTCGTTGTATTCCACGGCGTAGATCAGGCCGAGTGCGACCAGATCAACAGGGATTTCCGGGTCGCGCACGGTTTTGATCGCCTCGATCACCTCGGCTTCCAGCGGTGAGCGCGGTTCGTTGGGGTCGAATGCCTGCATCTGTGCGCTCCTAACGCCACGCCAAACATCTTCTGCGCCTTGCCGATGGCGGCAATCAGCGCGTCGATGTCGGACACATCGCTGTAGGCACCGAATGAAATCCGCGCGGTGCTGGTGATGCCCAGCGCATCCATCAGCGGCTGCGCGCAATGTTGGCCGGTGCGCAGAGCGATGCGGAATTTGTCGAGGATCGTACCCAAATCATGCGGATGAATGCCGTCCACCAGAAAGGAGACCACACCCACACAGCCCGGCCCAGCGCCAATCAAGCGCACGCCGGGCAGTGCGGCGAGACGGTGCTGCGCCTCGCGGGTGAGGGCCACCTCATGCTCCACAATCGCCTCACGCCCAAGGCTTTCGATGAAGCGCAGTGCGAAGTCGAGGCCGATCACACCGGCGATATCTGGCGTGCCGGCTTCGAAGCGGGCGGGCGGGGCTTGGTAGGTGGTGCGGGCGTAGGTGACGGTGTCGATCATGTCGCCGCCGCCATGCCAAGGCGGCATGGTGTCGAGGATGTCGCGCTTGGCGTAGAGCGCGCCGATGCCGGTCGGGCCGTAGCATTTGTGGCCAGAGAACAGATAGAAATCACAATCCAGCGCCTGCACATCGACGTTGAGGCGCGGCGCGGCTTGGCAGCCATCGAGCAGAACTTTCGCACCGACACCATGCGCGAGGCTGATGATCTCGGCGACCGGCAGCACCAGCCCGGTGACGTTAGCCACGTGCGTCATCGCCACCAGCTTGGTGCGGCGGGAGAGCATTGCGGCGAACCCGTCGAGATCGAAACCGCCATCGGCTGTGAGCGGTGCCACCGAGAGCACGATGCCCAGCCGGTCGCGCAGCATCTGCCAGGGGACGATGTTGGAGTGGTGTTCGAGCGGCGAGATGATCACCTCATCACCTTCGCGCAGGAACCGCTCGCCCCAGGTTTGTGCCACCAGATTGATCGCCTCGGTGGCACCGCGCACGAACACGATTTCGCTGGTGTCAGCCGCATTGAGGAAGCGGCGCACGGTTTCGCGCCCGGCATCATAGCGTTCGCTGGCGCGCATGCTGAGCGCATAGACGCCGCGATGGATGTTCGCGTAGTCGCTGCGATAGAAATCCGACAGCCCGTCAATCACCGCATTCGGCTTCTGCGCGGAGGCGGCGGTGTCAAGGAAGATCAGGCCGGGATTGGCGGCGAAGACTGGGAATTCGGCCCGAAGCGCCAGCGGGTCGAAGCCGTGCAGGACGAGGCTGGCGGCGGCGCTCATGCTGCTGCACCCAGACGTGCATGCAGATGCGTGGTGAGCCAATCGGCGATGATTCCCGGCAATTCCGCGCTGTCGATGGCGGCAACGGCGAAGGCGGCGATGAGCATTTGCCGCGCAGTGTCCGGCGTGATGCCGCGGGCTTGGAGGTAGAACAGCGCTGCCTCGTCCAGATCGCCCACCGTGGCACCGTGGCTGCATTTCACCTCATCGGCGTAAATTGTCAGTTCCGGGCGGGTGTCGATGCGGGCTTGGGGGCCGGTGAGCAGATTGTGGTTCTGCTGATGCGCCTCGGTTTGATCGGCCCCCTCGCGGACGATAATGCTGCCGAGGAAGACGCCGTGGGATTGTTCTTCCAACACGCCTTTGAATATCTCGGTGGTTTGGCAGCCGGCCACTTGATGATCCACCACCGGCACAATCGTCGCCTCCTGCTGGCCGTGCAGCAGATAGCTGCCGCCGAGGCGCAGTTCGGCGCCGGTGCCAGCGAGGGCGGCGTGGATGTCTTGGCGTGACAGGGCGGCACCTTGGATCAGATAGAAGCTGTTGAGCTTGGCTGTCGTGCCGAGTTGGGCGCGGAATTCGGCGAGGTGGACGGCGGTTTCCGGCTCAGCCTGGAGCTTGGCATGGGTGAGGTTCGCCGCATCCGCCAGAGTGACGGTTGTGACGCCGTTACTTGACGCCGCGCCGATGCCGATAGCGGTTTCCAGCAGCGTGGCCGCACTGCCGACACCCATCTGTATGAAGTGGCGCAGATGCACCGGGGCGGCGGCGGTGCTGAACTGGATCAGTTCGATGATGCCGGGCAGTTCCACGCCCGGCTCTAGCACCAGCACCATCCCGTCGGAGAATTGCGCGGCATTCACCGCGGCAAAATGGCGGCCGCCCAGCGTGTCGGTGGCGGTGAACGAGGCTTCGGCGAGTTGCGGGCGATGCGCCAAGGTCTCGGACCAGTTGGCGAGCCAGCAACCCGGCGGCAAAGCGCCGATGGCCGACAATTCAGGGGCGAGCAGACCATCGACAAACACCAGCCGATGCGCGGCTTGCGGCAGAAAATAGGGCGCGATGTGCTCGGCGGTGATCTCGGACGATACCCCCTCACCTTGTGGGCTCATCGCCGCGCGCAGCTTGCGCAGATCGCTGAAGCGCCAGGCTTCTTCGCGCAATGTGGGCAGGCCGATGCGAACGGCGCGCTCTTGTGCGACGGCGCGGAGGTCGGAGAGCCATTGTGGCTCGGAGTGGATCGTGTTCATCGTCGCCTCCCCGCTCAGGCCGCATTGCCGAGATGGGCGTAGCCACGTTCTTCCAACTCGGTGGCCAACGTTTTGTCACCGGACGCCACGATTTGGCCATCGGCCAAGACATGGACGAAATCCGGTTCGATATAGTCGAGCAGGCGCTGGTAATGCGTGATCATCACAATGGCGCGGTTCGGATCGCGCAGGCGGTTTACGCCGCCCGCGACGATGCGCAGGGCGTCGATATCCAGGCCTGAATCGGTCTCGTCCAGAATGGCAAGGCGCGGTTCGAGCACCGCCATTTGGAAAATCTCGTTGCGCTTCTTCTCGCCGCCGGAGAAGCCGACATTGACCGGGCGGTGCAGCAGATCATCGCGGATTTCGAGCATCTTGAGCTTGGATTTCACCAGCTTGAGGAAATCCGCTGCCCCGAGTTCCGCCTCGCCCTTGTCCTTGCGCATCGCATTCAGCGCGGCGCGCAGGAAATACATGTTGTTCACGCCGGGGATTTCCACCGGATATTGAAACGCCAGAAACACCCCGGCGCGCGCGCGTTCATCGGCGGCCAGCGCCAGCAGATCCTGGCCAAGATAGATGGCCGAACCGCTGGTGACTTCATAGCCTCCCCGCCCGGCGAGCACGCTCGACAGTGTGGATTTGCCCGCGCCGTTCGGCCCCATGATGGCGTGCA
>CAIZGT010000770.1 GCA_903932545.1 uncultured Rhodospirillales bacterium | reverse complement strand
GAGACGAGCCAATGCGCATTGCCGACGTAACCCGGCGCTCCCCAGAACAGCGCGATGACAATCGCGCCGTCCATCAACGCTCAGCCGAACTTGAACAGCACACCAAACCCGCCGCGTGGGTAGTTCCATTCAATGTCCTGGCTGTCTTGGCAGATGATCCGGCAGGTGCCGCATTCCAGGCAGCCATCGGCGATAACTTCCACCTGGCCACGGTCGTTGAGCTCATAGCAATGCGCCGGACACACGCGCGTCAATGCCAGCAGTGCCGGGCTTGGGATGGTGTGTGGCTTGACCTTGATATGCGCGCGGCCGGAATCGACCACGTAGCGATTGCTGAACAGCGTATCTTCAACCTTGATCGTCATTGTCCCTACTCCCCGCAATGGTTAACGCCCGATAGTTAACGCCACGCCCGCACCAGCTTGAACGCATCGCTGATCAGACCGCTGAAGCTGCGATCTTTGCGCATCATCGACACGATCTGCCGCTCCTTCTCCCGCTTGTCAGCACCATCCACCCGGAACCAAGTCTGTGCGGCTTGGCTCAGCAAACGCGGATAGGTGCCAAACACATGCTTGCTGCTGCTGTGCAGAAAGCCGGGAATGCCTTTGTATTTCTTGAGATCTTTCATCACGAAGCTGTTCTTCAGCATCGTGTGATACTCAGCCAAATTCTCGGACGAGAACGGCTCGCGCATGCGGTGCAGCTTGATCACCAACTCGGCGGCGAGGCGACCGGACGTCATCGCCATATTCGAGCCCTCGCGATGCACCGCGTTCACGAACTGCCCGGCATCGCCCACAATCAGCCACCCATCGCCGTAGAGCTGCGGAATGGAATTGTAGCCACCTTCCGGGATCAGATGCGCCGCATACTCTTTCACCTCAGCCCCTTCCAGAAGGGGCGCGATGGCCGGATGCGTCTTGAAGCGGTGCAACAACTCATAAGGCGCGGCGGTGCCGGTTTTGAAATCTGACACCAAGCAGCCAATGCCGACCGAGATCGATTCCTGATTGGTGTAAAGGAACGCGGTGCCAACCATGCCGTCGGTCACCGTGCCCATCGCCTCGATCACCACGCCCTCTGCGCCTTTGAGGTTGAAGCGCGCATCGATGGTCTCCCGCGGCAGAAAATGCATCTCTTTCACCGCAAGCGCCACGCTGTCGGGCTTGAGTTCGGGGCGCAGGCCAGAGCGTTGGCCAACCAATCCGTTCACCCCCTCGGCCATGATCACCATATCGGCCAGCACCACCGCGCCATCGCGATCAGTGCGCACGCCGATCACGCGGCCAGCTTCGGTGCGGATCAACTCGGTGACGGTGGTTTCGCACACGATTGTAGCCCCAGCGTCGCGCACTTTGCGGCTGAACCATTTGTCGAACGGGGCGCGGATGATGGTGTAGCGGTTGGGCCGCTCCTCGTTGAAATCCTCGGAGCGGTAATTCATGCCGACATAGGATTTGTCATCGAGCATCCAAATCCGCTGCTCGATCACATGCCGCTCCAATGGCGCATCGTCGCGAAAATCTGGGATGATCTGTTCCAGCGCGTTGGCATACAAAATCGCGCCCTGGACGTTCTTCGAGCCAGGATATTCGCCGCGTTCGAGTTGCAGCACCCGCAGCCCGCCGCGGGCGAGCACGTAGGCTGCGGCGTTGCCGGAAGGGCCAGCACCGATGACGATGACGTCGAACTTGTCGTTTGGTTGTTGTGCGGAGGCCATTGCTCGCGTCCTAACCTGCAAGCCGGTTGACAGAGAGCCGCGCCTGGAAAGCCCTGGTCAGCGCGGGGAGGATCTCAATCGCATCACCGATCACGCCGAGATGGGCAAAGTCGAAGATCTGCGCGGAGGGGTCGATATTGATCGCCACGATCAGATCGGCACCCTCAACACCGACGCGATGCTGGATCGCGCCGGAAATCCCGGCGGCGATGTAGAGCTTGGGGCGAATGGTTTTGCCGGTCTGTCCAATCTGACGATCCGCAGTGATCCAGCCTTTGGCAACCAGTGGCCGAGAGCCGCCATATTCACCGCCCAGCACGGCTGCCAGATCGCGCACCAACTGAAAATTTTCCCGCGAGCGCAAACCAAGGCCACCGGCGACAACGATATCGGCATAGGCGAGTTGGGCCGTTGCAGACTCACGATCGGCCAGAAAGCCCATCACTTTGGTGACGATGTCGTCTTCCATCATGCCGAGCGGATGCATCACCACGCGGCCCACACGGCTGGGATCAGCCTCGGGCATCGCCATTACGCGCGGCCGGACAGTGGCCATTTGTGGGCGGAAATTCAGCGTGTGGATGGTGCAGAGCAGCGAGCCACCGAAGGTTGGGCGGGTGGCGGCGAGGGAGCGTTCATCGTCAATTGCAAGCTCGGTGCAATCCGCCGTAAGCCCCGTGCGCAGTGTTGTGGCAACCGAACCGGCAAGATCGCGGCCCAGCGTGGTGGCACCGAGGAGCAGGATTTCCGGCTTGTAGGTCTCGACCAGTTCGGTGAGCGCCTTGGTATAGGGCTGGTTGCGATAATCGGTTAGAATAGGATCGGCGATGATGTAGTTCAGATCAGCCCCGAATTGGCTGGCTTGGGCGGCGGCCTCCCGCATTTCGGGCTCCGAGCCACCGAGCAGCACGCCCGCCACCTCCACTCCAAGCTTGTCAGCCAGCTTGCGCGCCTCGCCGATCAGTTCGAGGGAGACCGGATGAATGCGGCCATGCTCATATTCCACAAACACCCAAACATGGCGGTGATTGCGGAAACGCTCGGGCAGTTCTTTCTTGGTGTTGGCGCGGCTTGCGGCCGGGCGTGGTGCATCACTCATGTTAGCAACCCCTTCACTGGCCACTTGCCATGCGCATCAGATCGGCCTCGACCTGCGGCTGGCGGATGAAAATCTGGTCGAGCAAGTCCCTCGCGATGTCGTCGGCGTTGCGATCCTGCAACTCGATCTGCTGAGCGCGGACGGTGTGCGCCCCAGGGGCGAACACCTTTTTCACGATGGTGGGCGAGCCCTTGAGGCCGCAATTCAGCAAATCCTCAATGCCTGCTGCCGCGGCGTTCCAAACCGTGATCTCGGCCTGAGCCGCAGCCAACGCACAGGCCAGCGAGCCGCGGCGCATTTCGTTGCTGCCCTCCAGCATCGTCACCAACGCTGGCAGCTTGGTGGACAGCAATTGCGTGCCACCTTCAGCCCGGCGCTCGACTTCAATCGCACCGGCTTCGAGGTCCAGCTTGCTGATTTTGGCGACATAGGTGAGCTGATTCAGCTCCAGCCGACTGGCAATACCAGGGCCAACCTGGGCGGTGTCGCCGTCAATGGTTTGCTTGCCGCAAAACACGATGTCTGGCGTGCCCCAGGTTTCGCCAATTTTGCTGACAGCACTGGCGAGCGCGAAGGTGGTGGCCAGTGTGTCGGAACCGGCAAAAGCGCGGTCGGTGAGCAACACAGCACGGTCGGCTCCGAATGCCAGCGCTTTGCGCAGACTCTCCTCGGCCATCGGCGGGCCCATCGTCAGCACCGTCACCGCGCCACCGAACTGGTCGCGCAGTTGCAATGCCGCTTCAAGGGCGAACAGATCATACGGGTTGATGATCGTCGGCACACCCTGGCGCATGATGGTGTTGTAGATTGGATGAACGCGGATCTGCGCGCTGTCCGGCACCTGCTTGATGCAGACGACGATGTGCAATGCCCCCATCACACCGCTCCCGTGCTGATCGTGGTCAGCGCGCTGAGCGGCACAAACGGCTTCTCGGGCGCCGGGCTGGGCTTGATTGCATCCTGATGCACCTTGAACAACCGCTCGGCAATCGGCGAGGAGGTGAGGAAGTCGCCATAAGCGCGTTCCAGCGTGTCGCGACAGGCGGCGCGCAACGCGTCGTCATCCATCGTGTTCAGTTCGGCCTCGCGCAGATATTGGCCCATCCGACGCAGGATATGCAGGCGCGCGACGTGGACCACTTCGGGCTGATACGCGACGTCAAGTTCAACAAAGAACTCTTCCGCCGAAGAAAGCCCCATCAGTTTTTGAATTGTGTTCATCATCAATTTTCCTATTCCGCCGCAACGACTTGGTTGGGGACCATGTTGTACGAGGACACCTTGCGAGCATGCGCGACAGCCGCGGGCAGCAGCGCCAGGATGTGGCCGACATGGTCATCGGTGTTGTTGTGTGAGAACGAAACGCGGATTGCGCCGTAAAGCGCTGAATACGGCACCGCCATCGCCTTGAGCACATGCGACGGCTCGGTCGAGCCCGACGAACAGGCCGAGCCGGAGGAAATCGCGATCCCAGCCTCTGCCAACGTCTGCAAGATCGGCTCGGCATCAGCCCGGTCGAAGGCGAGCAGCGAGGTGTTGACCAGCCGGTTGGCGGTATCGCCGAGCACCAGCGTGTCGGGGATGGCGGCGAGCACGCCCTGCTCGAAGCGGTCGCGCAGGTGTTTGACGCGCATCTGATCTTGCGCAAGATTTTGGGTGGCAAGCTCAGCAGCT
>CAIZGT010000769.1 GCA_903932545.1 uncultured Rhodospirillales bacterium | reverse complement strand
CCGGTTTGGCCGCGCGATGGAAGCAATGCGGGAAGATGCCACGGCGGCTTCGGCGATGGGGATCAATGTGGCGCGCTATCACCTCGTCGCACTTGTGGTCTCCGCCGTGTTGGCCGGGTTGGCGGGGTCGCTCGCGGCACACGAATCAAACTTTATCAGCCCAAACGAATTTGGCTTTGAACCTGCCGTCACCATCCTGTCCTTCGCGCTGCTCGGCGGGATCGGCAATCCGTTTGCCCCGGTTGCAGGCGCGTGGTTCCTCACGCTGTTGCCGGAATTGATGCGTGATCTGCCGGAAATTCGCCTTGCGGTGAACGGTTTGATCATCGTGCTGGTGGTGCTGTTCCTGCCGCGCGGGTTGCTGGGCTGGCCGATGAAGCGGCGGGGGGCGTGATGCTGCTCGCAACCCAAAATCTCACCCGCCGCTATGCCGGGCTGGTGGCGGTGGACGCGGTAAACCTCGCCATTCCGCAGGGCGGCATTCATGCGGTGATCGGGCCGAATGGGGCCGGCAAAACCACGCTGTTCAACCTCCTCACCGGCTTGGTGGAGCCGAGCGAGGGCAGCATTGCCTTCGCGGGCCAGGATGTGACGGCACTGCCCGCCCATAAACGCGCCGCTCTCGGCATGGCGCGCACCTTTCAGAACATCCGGCTGTTTCGCGGCCTGACGGTGCTGGAGAACGTGCTCACCGGCCTGCATCCCCGCCTCTCCGCAAGCCCGCTCGCGACGCTGCTGCGTCTGCCGAGTTTCCGCGCGGAGGAACGCCACGCAATCGAGCAAGCCCGCGCGGCGTTGGCGATGGTGGGGATTGCCCAGCATGAAGATGCGCAGGCGGTAAACCTCGCATACGGCGATCAGCGCCGCTTGGAGATCGCCCGCGCGTTGGTCAGCCAGCCGCGACTGCTGTTGCTCGATGAACCGGCAGCGGGAATGAACCCGGCTGAGACCGTGGCACTCGCCGAGTTGGTCCGCCGCATCGCCGCCTCTGGCCCCACGGTGTTGTTGGTGGAGCACGATATGGGCTTCGTGATGGGGCTGTCTGACAGCGTGGCAGTGTTGAATTTCGGTCGCCAAATTTTCACCGGCTCGCCCCGCGCGGTCCGCGCCGAGCCTGCAGTGGTGGAGGCGTATCTGGGCGCGCGCTTGGCGGCAAAATTGAGGGTGGCGCATGGCGAGTAGTCTAGCAATCTCCGGCCTGTCGGTGGCGTATGGCCGCACAGAAGCGGTGCGCGGCATTGATATCGCGGTGCCAACAGGGCGCGTGGTGTGCCTGATTGGTGCCAATGGTGCGGGCAAAACCAGCACGATGCGCGCCATCTCCGGCCTCACGCGGCCATCTGGCGGCAAAATCCTGCTCGACGGCATCGACATCACCGGCCTGCCCGCGCACCGGGTCGCAGCCCTTGGCGTGTTGCAGGTGCCGGAGGGGCGGCAGGTGTTCGCCGAACTGACCATCGCCGACAATCTCGCGCTGGGGGCTTACCTGCTGACCGACGCCGCCGAGGTGGCGCGTCGGCAAGAGCAGGTGTTGCTGCGCTTCCCGCGCCTGCGTGAGCGACTTGGCCAATTGGCGGGCAGCCTGTCGGGCGGTGAGCAGCAAATGCTGGCTCTGGGCCGCGCGCTGATGGGCAAGCCGAAGGTGCTGTTGCTCGATGAGCCGAGCATGGGCCTCGCCCCGCTGTTCGTGGACGAAATCTTCACCATCATCGCCGACCTCAAGCGCGAGGGTACGACAATTCTATTGGTGGAGCAGAACGCGTCAGCCGCCTTGGAAGTGGCCGATGATGCGTGTGTGCTGGAAAACGGCCGCATCGTGATGAGCGGCCCAGCAGCGGAAATTGCCGAAAACCCGGCGGTGGCAGCGGCGTATTTGGGCGGGTGATTTTTCGCCAATTCACGATCCGTCACTGCGAGGAACCTCTTGACCACGAAGCCCCCCATCAAGCCGTTGACGCGGCTTGATGGAGGGCTTCGTCGCAAGTGCGCCTCGCAATGCCGATACCTGACATCACACGATCGTCGTCTTAATCGTCCCCACGCCCGCAACCATCCCTTCCAGCACGTCGCCCCTCACACACGCCGCCACCCCTTCAGGCGTGCCGGTAAAGATCAAGTCGCCCGCTTCGAGCGTAACCAAGCCGGAGAGGTAGGAAATCGTCTCGGCAATCGACCAGATCATGAACGACAGATCGGTGGTCTGGCGCACCACGCCGTTCACCTTCAACTCCAACAACCCGGTCGTCGGGTCCGGCAGGGCGGAGGCGGGCACCAGTAGGCCGATTGGGGCAGAATGGTCAAAGCCCTTGCCCATATCCCATGGGCGACCGAGCTTCTTGGCTTCACCCTGCACATCGCGCCGCGTCATATCCAAGCCACAGGCATAGCCCCAGACATGGCTCAGCGCGTCTTCCACCTTAATATCCACCCCACCGCTTTTGAGCGCGACCACCAGTTCCATCTCGTGATGCAAATCCTTCGTCGCGGGCGGATAGGGCATATCCGCATCGCCGGTCAGCAGCGCGTCGGCGGGTTTGCAGAAAAAGAACGGCGCTTCACGGTCGGGGTCATGCCCCATCTCGCGCGCATGGGCGGCATAGTTGCGGCCCACGCAATAGACACGGCGCACCGGGAATTGCCCGCCGCCTGCCACTGGAATGCTCACAACAGGCGGCGGTGTGATAACGTAGTCAGACATGGTGCAACCCTTCCCCCGAAAAAAACCCATTTCGGTATAGACCCTCGTGGGCATCGGGCAAGGGGTGAGCAATTTGCGCATCGCCAAATCACCATCAGCGTGTGATACCGACTAATTAGAAACGACTCGAACATCCGTTTCTTTCGGGAGACCAACATGAGCAGCGCAGCACGCACGTCGAAATACCTTTACCTCCAGGTGTTGGTTGCAGTCGTGCTGGGTGTGCTGCTCGGCCAGTTCGCCCCGGAATTGGCGAAGGAAATGAAGCCGCTGGGTGATGGCTTCGTGAAGCTGGTGCGCATGCTGATCGCACCGATCATCTTCCTCACCGTCGTTGTCGGCATCGGCAAGCTCGCCAACTCCGCCTCAGTGGGGCGCATCGGGCTGAAGGCGATTATTTATTTCGAAGTGCTCACCACCTTCGCGCTGGTGATCGGCGTGTTTGTGGGTGAGTTCGTGGGCCCTGGCGTCGGCGTCAACGCTGATCCGACCAAGCTCGATACCAAGGCGGTCAACAGCTACATCAACGCCCCACATCTGACCCCGATTGATTTCATCCTCAACATCATCCCCGACACCGTGGTGGGCGCCTTTTCCAAGGGTGACATTCTGCCGGTGCTGTTCCTCGCCGTGCTGTTCGGCATCGCGGTCTCCCAGCTTGGTGAGCGTGGCAAGGGCCTGCTGAACGTGCTCGATGAAGCCAGCCATGCGTTCTTCCGCATCGTGGGGCTGATCATGAAAGTCGCCCCGCTCGGCGCATTCGGCGCGATGGCGTTCGTCATCGGCGCTTACGGCATCAAAACGCTGTTTGCCTTGGCATGGCTAATGTTCAGCTTCTACGTCACCTGTGCGCTGTTCGTCTTCGTGGTGCTGGCCGGGGTAATGCGCATCACCGGGCTGCGGCTGATCCCGTTGATGCGCTATCTCAGCACTGAATTCTTCATCGTGCTCGGCACCTCCTCGTCCGAAGCTGCCCTACCCACGCTGATGGAGAAGCTGGAAAATCTCGGCTGCGGCAAGTCGCTCACCGGCCTTGTGGTGCCGCTGGGTTATGCGTTCAACCTTGATGGCACGTCGATCTACTTCACCATGGCGATTGCCTTCATCTCGCAGGCGCTGAACATTCCGCTCAGCCCGGGCGAGTGGATTTTCATCCTCGCCGTGTTGTTG
>CAIZGT010000768.1 GCA_903932545.1 uncultured Rhodospirillales bacterium | reverse complement strand
GCGGTGATCAACGGCGTGGTGGCGGTGCCGCTGATGGTGGTGATCATCCTCACAGCGGGGCGGCGTGCGGTGATGGGGGATTTCACCGAGAACCGCGTGGTGCTGGCGTTGGGCTGGGTGGCGGTTGCGGTGATGGGCGTGGCGGCGGTGTTGATGGTGGTGGGGTAGGGTGGCGTCATTGCCGCGCGGCAGGCCGTTGTCGCTAGGTTTTCTTCGGATCTGACACCAAATCCCGCCGCTCAAGCCGCCGGAGGGAGGTTGCTTGCCGCAATTCGTCGAGGCGAATCTCGGCGATGGTGTCGCGGGTGAACCGGATATGCTCTGCCGCCGCGTGTTCGGCCGCCTTGGGATCGCCAGCGATCACCGCATGACCGATGGCCAAGTGCTGAGCCAGTAACATCTCGCTCACCCCAGTGCGGCGATAGAGGGTTTCGCGGTTGTAGAAGATGTTTTTCCGCATCAGTTCGGCCAGCACACTCATGATGTGGAGCAGCAGCACATTATGCGCCGCGTCGTAGATCAGTGAATGCAGCGTGACGTCACATTCCGCCTCGTCGGCTGGGTTGTTTGAACGATTGGCGATGCGCATCCGTTCCAGGCAGGCGTTGATCGAGGCGCGATCCGTCTCATTCGCGCGACTTGCGGCATAGGCGGTGGTTTGCGGCTCCACCGTCAAGCGATACTCGAAATAATCCGCTGCCACCCGCTCATCATCGGCCAGCAGCGCGGCCAGCGGATCGGCAAGGCGGTTGAGGAACCGCGCAACATGGGTGCCAGAGCGCGTGGTGATCAGCAGCCCCTTCTCCTCCAAAATCGCCATCCCGTCGCGCAATGACGGACGCGAGACGCCCAGCGTCTCGGCCAGATCACGCTCGGCAATCAGTTTCTCGCCAGGGCGCAACACGCCTTCGAGAATCATCGTCTGGATGTGAGCCGCGATGGTGTCGGCAAGCCGGACGGATCGGATCGGATCGGTCAATTTGAAGGCCTTGTGTGCGTTTCCGATCTGGTATGGGGATTTGACCACCCATTTGCCAGAGGGCGGTATGAACAAAGGTTCCGGCATTTGGTAAAAAGATATTGCCAAATATGTTTTGGTCATATTACACAAACATTCAGCGGCCAGCGATAACGGGCGCACCAAAATCACCCTGACATCCAGGGAGGGAAAGCATGCCCATCTCAGCCAAAAACGCCCCGCGTGTCGGCCTTTTCGTTACGTGTTTGGTAGATTCAATGCGACCAAGTATCGGCTTTGCCGCCATTGCGTTGCTGGAGGCGGCGGGGTGTGTCGTTGAAATTCCGCGCGCGCAAACCTGCTGCGGCCAGCCCGCGCTGAATTCCGGCGACACAGCGGGTGCCACTGAAGTGGCGAAACACACCATCGCGCTGTTGGAGGGGTATGATCACGTTGTGATCCCCTCCGGCTCCTGTGCCGGCACGATCCGCGTGCACTATCCTGAGTTGTTCCCAGCAGGTTCTCCCTGGCATGCGCGCGCTGTGGCACTTGCGGCGCGCACCTTCGAATTGCTGAGCTATTTGGCCGATATCCAACGCTTCCAGCCGCAGGGCGTGGCACTGCAAGCGCGTGCGACCTATCACGACAGTTGCTCTGGTCTGCGCGAACTCGGCATCAAGGCGCAACCGCGCAAGTTGCTTGCCAAGGTTGAGGGCCTCGCGATCACCGAGATGGACGGGGCAGAGACCTGCTGCGGCTTCGGTGGCACGTTCTGTGTGAAATATCCCGCGATCTCGAACGCCATTACCGAAGAGAAAACCGCCAACATCAAGGCATCTGGCGCGGAATTGCTGCTCGGCGGTGATCTCGGCTGTCTGATGAACATGGCGGGCAAGCTGCACCGCGAAGGCTCGCCAGTGCGCGCGTTCCACGCCGCGGAAGTGCTGGCCGGGATGGCCGATGGCCCAGCGATCGGAGAGGTCGCATGACGACGGCGTTTATCGAGCGGTCCAACCGCGCGCTCGCCGACCGCAATCTCAAACTTGCCATCGACCGAACCACCGGAACGGCCCGCACCAAACGCGCCGCCGCCGTCGCTGCATGGCCGCAATTCGAGTCAGCACGAGATTTGGGGCGCGACATCAAGGATCACGTCACCGCCAATCTCGCGCATTATCTGAGCGAATTCGAACGCAACGCCATAGCCTCCGGTGCCCATGTGCATTGGGCGCGCACCGCCCAGGAAGCCTGCGACATTGTGATCGGCATCTGCCGTGCCGAAGACGCACGCAGCGTCACGCGCGCCAAGTCGATGCTCGGCGAGGAGATCGGCCTGCCACATGCGATGGCGGATGCTGGCATCGAGCGCGTCGAAACCGATCTGGCCGAGCATATCGTGCAACTGGCCGGCGACACGCCGTCTCACATCGTCTGGCCCGCACTCCACAAAACGCGCGAGCAGGTGCGCGAGTTGTTTCTCGCGCACCACACCGATCCCGGCGCGCTCGCCACTGTCGAAGCGATGGTCAGCAGTGCGCGGCGACAATTGCGGCAGAAATTCATGGCGGCCGATATCGGCATCTCGGGCGCCAATTTCCTGGTCGCGGACACTGGTTCAATCTGCACCGTCACCAACGAAGGCAACGCCGAACTCACCACCACGCCGCCGCGTGTCCATATCGTCACCGCCGGTATCGAGAAACTGGTGCCTTCCACGGCGCATGCGATGAGCCTGCTGCGCCTGCTGGTCCGCTCGGCAACCGGCGCGGAACTGACGCAATACACCACCTTCCATTGCGGCCCGAAGCGGGTGGGGGACGCCGATGGCCCGGAGGCGTTTCACATCGTTCTGGTGGACAACGGCCGGACGAAAATGCTCACCGAGGGGCTGGCCGAGATGCTGCGCTGTCTGCGTTGCGGGGCCTGCCTCAATCACTGCGTGGTTTATCGCCAGATTGGTGGCCACGCCTATGGCGGCACCTATCCGGGGCCGATGGGCGCGGTGCTGACGCCGGTGCTGGACGGGCTGCCGATCGCGCAGGATCTGCCAAAGGCTTGCACCCTCAACGGGTTATGCGAGGAAGTCTGCCCGGTGAAAATTCCGCTGCCAGCCATGCTGCGCGGCTGGCGCGAACGCGCGTGGCGTGACGGGCTGGAGCCGCAGACCATCCGCAATGGGCTTGGCCTATGGCGTTTCATGGTCGTGCGCCCCGGCCTCTACCGCCTCGCCACCCGCATCGCGCTTCCGGCGATCCGCCTGTTTGCACGCCGCGGCTGGATCAGATCAATGCCGCTCGCCGGTGGCTGGACGCGGCATCGCGATCTTCCAGCCCCTGCCGCGCGCAGCTTCATGGACCAGATCAGGAGCCAGGGACGATGAGCCAAGCGCGCGACGCGATTTTTGCCGCTCTTGGCCCGTCTCAAACGCAGAGCGCAGACATTCTGCGCCATGCCGACGCCCTGCTTGATCGGGTGGCGGCTTTGCGGCCCAACCGTGTGGGAGACGATCTTGCCGATAGCTTCCTCGCCCGCGTCACCGGCCCCGTGATCGGAGCCTCCGGACAGCGCGTGACCGGCGTGGAGTCGGTGCCCGATGCGGTGCGCGCCTATCTGTTGGCCCAAGACCAGCCGCCCAGCCTCGCCTTACAACCGCACGCCAAGCTGTTGTCGCTCGACTGGTCTGGCATTGAGACGCATCACGCCATTGCGGTCGATGAAGCGGTCGCCGTCTGTTTCGCACCCTATGCGGTCGCTGAGACCGGCTCGCTGGTGTTCCGGTCCGGGGCGGACATGCCGGTGCTGTTTGCCTTCCTGCCGCTGCACCACATCGTCGTCGTTGACGCGGCGAGTGTGGTGGCGTGGCTGGAGGATTGCGCGGCCATTGAGGCCAGCCGGGCGACGCCCCGCAATCTCAACCTCGTCACTGGTGCGTCTGGCACCACCGACATCGAAGGCGCCCTGGTTCGCGGCGCACACGGCCCCGCGCAGCTGCATATCATCCTTGTCGATCCCGTTCTCCCCCCAGCAGAAAAGCTCCCATCCCATGTTCCAGCAACTCCTGACACCAGTCGGTGATAGTCTTGGGCTATCATTCCTGGTGGCCATTCTGCCTGTGGTGGCAGTGCTCGTGCTTCTTGGTGTGTTCCGTCGCCCCGCGTGGCAGGCAGCGCTCGCCGGTCTGATCACCGGCTTAATCGTGGCCGTCACGGCGTGGCAGATGCCAATGAGCCTGGCGCTCAACACCGTGGCGAATGGCGCGGTGTTTGCGGCATGGCCGGTGATGTGGATCGTGATCAACGCTTTGTTGCTTTACAATATCGCGGTGAAATCCGGCCGGTTTGACGCGTTTCGGGAATGGGTGATCGACCATCTGCCCAATGACCGCCGCATCGTGCTGGTGGTGATCGGCTTCTGCTTCGGCGCCCTGCTCGAAGGTGTGTCCGGCTTTGGCACCCCAGTTGCGATCACCTCCTCGCTGCTCATCCTGTGCGGCTTCGAGCCGATTGAGGCGCTGGTGTTCGTGCTCATCTTCAACACCGCGCCGGTGGCCTTCGGTGCGCTCGGTGCGCCGGTGACGGTGCTGGGTGCGGTGACCGGGCTGCCGGCTGAGGCACTTGGTGCTATGATCGGGCGTCAGTTGCCGGTGATGGCCCTGATGCTGCCGTTCTATGTGATGTTCGTCTATGGCGGAATGCGTTCGGTAAAGGCGCTGTGGCCGGTGCTGCTGGTCGCAGGCGGCAGCTTCGCCACCTCACAATTCGTTGCCTCCAACCTGCTCGACTACGCGCTGACCGACGTGCTCGCCTCACTCGGCTCGCTGATCAGCACTCTGCTGTTCCTGCAAGTGTGGACGCCGAAGCCAGACGCCGAGTTTGCGATCAATCGTGACTTGGTGGCCTCTGATAAGCCGGTGTCGAACGTGCCGAAGTGGCAGGGTTGGCTGCCTTGGTTGCTGGTCTCCGGCGTGGTGATTGTGTGGACCCATATGAAATGGTTCGCCATCGGCCAGCAGGCGATCCAATGGCCCGGCCTGCACAATGCGATCTCGATCACGCTCTATGGTGGCAAGCCCTATGCCGCAGTGTGGATGTTCCAGCCGCTTGGGACCGGCACCGCGATCCTGCTGACCTGCGTGCTCACCGCGCTGTTCGTGCGCCTGCCGGTTGGTGATTTTTTCGGCTGCATCGGCAAAACGCTCAAACAGGCTTGGCTTGCCGTCGTGACGGTGATGCTGATCGTGGCGCTCGCCTATCTGATGAACTATTCCGGGCTGGCCTATACCATGGGCAAAGCGGTGGCCTCGACGGGGCAACTCTTTATCTTACTCTCACCCTTCCTGGGCTGGATCGCGGTGATGCTGTCCGGCTCTGACACTTCGGGCAACGCGCTGTTCGGCAATTTGCAGGTGGTGGCGGCCCGTCAACTCAACCTCAGCCCGGTGCTGTTCGCTGCAACGAACTCATCAGGCGGTGTGATGGGCAAGATGATATCGCCACAAAACATCGCGACGGGTGTGTCAGTGACCAATCTCAAGGGCCAAGAAGGCGTGGTATTCGCCCGCACCTTTTGGCACTCGATCATCCTCACACTGGTTCTCAGCGTTTTGGTGGCGCTGCAGCAATTCGTCTTCCCGTGGATGATCCCGGTGATCGCTGGCTGAGGGAATTCCAGGGTTGGGCGAGACATCGCCCAACCCTGGAATTGTCCGCCTGTGGCGTGGATCACGTGTCGATAACACCGCGCCAAGCTTGCACTGCCGCCCAATAAAAATCCGCCGCCCGGTTTCCCGAGCGGCGGATTTTTGTATTCACACCAATATCTCAGCGGGAATTAACCCGCCTTCGACACCAGCTCCTCGGCCACGTTGCGCGGGACCGGGTCGTAGTGATGGAACTGCATGGTGAACGAAGCGCGGCCCTTCGTCATCGAGCGCAGATC
>CAIZGT010000767.1 GCA_903932545.1 uncultured Rhodospirillales bacterium | reverse complement strand
TTCCGGAATGCGATGGCGGGTTTGGATCACGCTGGCCGCAGCCGTGTGGGTGGTGGTGGCAACGCCCGCCGTGCGCGCAAAGAAGCGGCGGATCGAGACGGCGTTGGTGGTGTCATCCGCCCCCTGATCGATCACCTTCAGCGTGTCTTGCGGCCCAAGCACGGCAGCGGTGACTTGGATGCCGCCGGTGCCCCAGCCGTAAGGCAGCGGCATTTCGCGTGAGCCGAACGGAATTTGATGGCCAGGGATCGCCACGGCCTTGAGCAAGGCACGGCGGATCATGCGTTTGGTTTGCTCATCGAGATAGGCGAAATTGTAGCCGTTCATTGTGCGGCCTCCGCATCGGCGCGCATCCGTCGCACGGTTTCCAACTCGCTCTGAAAATCCACGTAGTGCGGCAGTTTCAGATGCTCGACGAAGCCGGTCGCTTCGATGTTGTCGCAGTGATAGATCACAAATTCCTGGTTCTGCGCAGGCGCCGTCGCCTCCTCGCCCAACTCCCCCGCCCGCAACGCGCGATCCACCAGCGCCATCGCCATCGCCTTGCGCTCGGCATGGCCGAACACGAGGCCATAGCCCCGGGTGAATTGCGGCGGTTGTGATTTTGAGCCCGCGAACTGGTTCACCATTTGGCATTCGGTGAGTGCGAGATCGCCGATATCGATGGCAAAGCCGAGTTCCGGCGGCACGATCTCCACGTTGGCATCCCCCACGCGGATTTCGCCCACGAATGGGTGCGAGCCGCCCCAGCCACGTTGGGTGGAATAGCCTATCGCCAGCAAAAATCCCTCATCGCCGCGCGCGAGGGATTGTAGCCGCGCATCGCGCCCGGCCGGGAATTGCAGCGGCGAACGGGTGATGTCGAAAGGTTCGGCGTTGCTCGGCACGTCTTCCTCGATCAGCCCCTCATGCCCCAGAATGTCATGAATGCGCGGCATTGCCTCCACCTCGGTGGGCAATTCTGCTGGGGCGGGCGGCGTGAACCCAGCCTCCAGCGCGAAATCGAGCAGGCGATGGGTGTAGTCGTAGGTTGGGCCGAGGATCTGCCCGCCCGGCATATCTTTGAACACCGCCGAAATCCGCCGCTTGATCGACATCTCAGCAGTCTCTAGCGGCAGTGACGATGCGAAGCGGGGCAGGGTGGTGCGGTAGGCGCGCACCAGAAACGCCGCCTCGATCAGATCGCCCTGCGCCTGCTTGATCGCCAAAGCCGCGAGGCCGGGATCGAACAGCGAGCCCTCCGCCATCACCCGGTCCACCGCGCGGCCAAGCTGCTCGCCGATCTGCGTGGGAGTAAGGTCTGGCACCTGCGGATTGCCACGCCGCTCCTCAACCATCCAGCGATGCGCATTGTCGATGGCGCGTTCACCACCTTTAACCGCGACATAGGCCATTTAAGCCTCCCTGATGTTGAGGCTGCGTGGGAAGGCAACAATCTCGTCACCGGCACATAAAATCAGATCAACGCCGCGCGGAAATTTGCGATGATTGGCCGCCCAACGTGCCGCGAAATCATTGGGCAGACCGCGCAGCGCGATGCGGCGCGGGGCGGGAAGGCCGGGGCCGGACAGCTCAAACAACTCACCGTATGCAATGCCCTCAATTTGCAAGATCAGGGTGGCACCTTCCTCTGGGCCATCATCTGTGCCGGCGTTGAGGAAGCCGAGATCGGGCATTGCAAGGGCCAGAGCAAAATCAGCTTCCGGCATACTCTCCACCATGCGCGGCGTGGCGTGGAACACCAGCCATTCGCGCGCGGCCCCGGCCTCGGGCGGCAGGTATAGCGCGGTGTCTGCATCGATCAACGTCAGCAGCACAGCGGCGCTGGCGGCATTTAGTGGCGCGGGCGGGGTGAGGCCCGCACCGATTTTCACCACAGTGCCGGGGCGTGACATCGCTTCGAGAACCGCGCGGAAGGTGGATTGCGCACCGAGCACCGGGTCGGCAAAGCCTGGAAGATCAAGACTCATCGCTCAGCTCCGCATCGTGGCGAGGGTGAAGAACTGCACACGCGTGGCGGCTGCCTTGCGCGCTTGCGTTGCTTGCGCGCTCTGCTGGGCTGCGGCCAGCGGCGCAATCACGGCGGCCTGCAACTGGTCGTGCCGCAGATCAGACTGTAACGCCGCATCAATCCGCGCTGCGAGCTCAGCCTGCGCCGCGTCGCGTCCCGCAACGTAGGCATGGCCGATCTGGCCCTCATCATCACGCACGGTGCAGCGCGTGACGGACATCTCACCGAGGTTGAACGGCGCCCCACCGCCCCCGGCACGCCCCCGCACCATCACCAGCCCGGCTTCCGGCCCGCGCAACACGCGATAGCCCGGCAGAACTGGCGCATCGGCCAGATGGGCGCGCAGGTCTGCAGCTGTGGCACGCGCGAGCACCGCCATCCAGATCTGGCGCGGTGACTTCGAAATGGGGTTTGCCTGGGACATCGATCACTGAATGTTGTTTAGATGTCTAGACGAATATCCGCCCGCCCCGCTATGGTCAAGCGTATCTCGCATTGCAGAGCGGGTCTGATGGATGAAGTTACTATGACGGATGATAACCAAGCGGGCTTGGCGGTCTGGAAGCGAATTGAAATCGCATTGCGGGCCGAAATTGAACGGGGGGATCTGGCCCCCGCTGCGCAACTGCCCACCGAGGCGCAGCTTGCTGCACGCTTTGGTGTCAATCGCCACACTGTCCGCCGCGCGATTGAGGAAATGTCGCGTGCTGGTTTGGTGCGGGTGGAGCAGGGGCGCGGCAGTTTCGTCGCCGAGGATGTGCTCGATTATGCGGTGGCCGCGCGCACCCGCTTTTCGGAGTGGATCAGACGGCACAACAAGGAGCCGTCTGGCGAAGTGCTCAATCTGCGCGAAACATCAGCCGATGCCGCCATCGCCGCCGGGCTTGGCATCACGCGCGGTGGCGCGATCATTCAAATGGAGCGCCTCGGTCTCGCCGATGGCCGCCCAGTGAGCTTGGCCATGCACAGCTTCCCCGTCGCGCGCTTTCCCGGCTTGCTGGCGGCATTACAAACTGGGCATGGCATCTCGACTGCGCTGGCAGCCTGCGGTTTGGCCGATTACCGCCGCCTGAGCACCCGCGTGACCGCCCGGCTCCCAAATGCACGCGAGGCCAATCTGCTCCGACTGGCGCGCTCGCAGCCGCTGCTGGTGGCGGAGAACACCAATATTGACCCGAAAGGTGCCGTGGTGGAATTCACCATCGGCGTCTATCCCACACCACGCGTGCAGATTGTGTTTGAACCATGAGGTTGTCGATGAATTCCTGGTACTTTCGCAATGGACAAATCCTGCAAAACGGCGCGCTGACCCGTGCAGATCTGGTTGTTGCGAGCGGCGTCATCGCCGCCCACGCCGCGTTAAGCCGCGGCTTCGACGCTTCGGGGCTGCTGGTGCTGCCCGGTATCATTGACATTCATGGTGATGCGTTCGAGCGCCAGATGCAGCCGCGCCCGCATGTTGATTTTAATGCGGCCTTCGCACTCGCCGAAACCGAACGGCAATTGCTTGGGTGCGGCATCACCACCGCCTATCACGGCGTTACCCTGTCCTGGGAGCCGGGTCTGCGCAGCATCCAGGCGTGGCGCGCTTTGCTGGCCGCTCTGGAATCGCGCGATTGGGTGTGTGACATGCGGGTGCATCTGCGCTGGGAGGCGTTCAATCTCGAAGCGCTCGATGAGGCGATGGCCGATATCGCCAGCGGTCGTGTTCACATGCTGGCCTTCAACGACCACACCGCCTCAATTCGCAAGAAACTGCAAAAACCGGCTGAGGGCGCGAAATACGCTGATCGCGCCGGGATGAATCTCGCCGAATTCACAGCGCTTGCCGAACGAGTCGGTGCGCGCGGCGCGGAGGTGCCAGAAGCTCTCGACCGCATCGCCCAAGCGGCCCGTGCCGCTGATCTGCCGATGGCCAGTCATGACGACGACAGCATCGCCGTCCGCGACGCCTTCATGGCGCGCGGTGCCGCGATTTGTGAGTTCCCGATCACCGAGGAGGTGGGCCAATATGCCGCCGACCATGGCCAATTCGTGGTGATGGGCAGCCCGAACGTGGTGCGAGGCGGCTCGCATCTCGGCTGGGCCTCGGCGGCTGATCTGGCTGAACGCGGCATCTGCAACGTGCTGACGTCGGATTATTATTACCCCTGCCTGCTCGAAGCGCCGTTCGTGATCGCTGCTCGCGGAAAGCTCGATTTCGCCGCCGCCTGGGCGTTGATTTCCACCAACCCAGCCCGCGCAGCGCGCCTTGATGATCGGGGTTCATTGGAGATCGGCAAGCGCGCCGACATTGTGCTGGTCGATCCCACAACGCACGCGCCAGTGGCCACATTCGTCGCGGGACAGCTTGCCGCGGTGTCTGCCGAGGGCGCTGCACGGTTGGGGTGAGCAGCGTTGCAAAAACGCCCCACAAACACATTCGGTAAAAAAAATTGCGCCAGAGGCTTTGCAAGCACCGAAGGGTGAGGCTATACGACCCTCCCGCTGATCCCGAATAGCTCAGTTGGTAGAGCACGCGACTGTTAATCGCTAGGTCGTAGGTTCGAGTCCTACTTCGGGAGCCAATGCTGGGTCCAACAGGGT
>CAIZGT010000766.1 GCA_903932545.1 uncultured Rhodospirillales bacterium | reverse complement strand
CAATTTTGAGGGCCGTCAGGGTCCGGGTGGTCGCACCCATCTGTGTTCGCCCGCGATGGCGGCGGCGGCGGCGGTGACGGGGAAACTAACCGACGTGCGGGAGTTGGTGTGATGCAGGCTTTTACCCAACTGACCGGGATCGCTGCGCCGCTGCCGCTGGCGAATGTGGATACCGACAAGATTATCCCGGCGCGCTTCCTCAAGACGATCAAGCGCACCGGCCTTGGTGTGCATCTGTTCGACACGCTGCGCTATGACGAGAACGGCCGCGAACGGACGGATTTTGTGCTCAATCAGGAGCCTTACCGGAAAGCCGAGATCCTGATCGCGCATGAGAATTTCGGCTGCGGTTCGTCACGTGAGCATGCGCCTTGGGCGCTGCTCGATTTCGGCATACGCTGCGTGATCGCGCCTGATTTTGCCGACATCTTCAACAACAACTGCTTCAAGAACGGCATCCTGCCCGTGCGTCTGCCGCGCGAAGTGTGTGACCAGTTGATCGAAGACGCCAAGCTGGGCGGCAATGCGCGCGTGACGATCGATCTGGAGCGTCAGGTGGTGGTGCGTCCTTCGGGTGAGGAGATTTCGTTTGAGATCGACCCGTTCCGTCGTGAATTGATGCTCGGCGGGCTCGATGATATCGGGCAGACGATGAAGCATGGCGCTGCGATTGACGGGTTCGAAGCGCGCGAGAAAGCCGAGAAATCCTGGATGCCGACGATCAGCGTGTGATGCGTAGGGCGGGCGCAACCCGCCGCTACCGTGCATGACGGCGAGACGGCGGGTTGCACCCGCCCTACGATACGGAGACGTTTGATATGGCCGCCAACAAAAAACTGCTGATGCTGCCCGGTGATGGCATCGGCCCCGAAGTGATGCACGAAGTTCGTCGCGTGATAGACTGGATGGCCCGTAGGCGAGCCGTCTCGTTCGACATCGCCGAAGACCTCGCCGGTGGTGCCTCCATCGAAGCCCGCGGCACGCCGATCACCGATGGTGTGATTGAGGCCGCACAGAAGGCGGATGCGGTGCTGTTCGGCTCGGTTGGTGGCCCGCAATGGGACAAGCTCGGCTTCGACATGCGCCCCGAAATTGCCATTCTGCGGCTGCGCAAGGAACTCGGCCTGTTCGCCAATCTGCGCCCGGCGGTGGTGTTTGATCCGATGGTCAACGCCTCCACGCTAAAGCCAGAAGTGGTGCGCGGACTCGATATCATGATCGTGCGCGAGACTGTGGGTGGCGTGTATTTTGGCGAGCCACGTGGCATCGAGACGCTGTCGGACGGCCAGCAGAAGGGCTTCAACACTGATGTCTATACGACGCACGAGATCGAGCGTGTGGGGCGTGTGGCGTTCGAGCTGGCCCGCAAGCGCGGCAACAAGCTCTGCTCCGTCGAGAAGGCCAACGTGATGGAGTGTGGCCTGCTCTGGCGGCAGGTGATGACCAAGCTGGGCGCTGCCGAGTATCCAGACGTTGAGTTGAGCCACATGTATGCCGACAATTGTGCGATGCAGTTGGTGCGCAACCCGCGCCAGTTCGATGTGATCGTCACGGGAAATTTGTTCGGCGATCTGCTGTCTGATTTGGCGTCAATGCTGACCGGCTCACTTGGCATGCTGCCATCGGCCACGCTTGGTGATGTGGACGCCTTTGGCAAACGCAACGCGCTCTACGAGCCGATTCACGGTTCTGCACCGGATATTGCGGGGAAGGGGATTGCCAACCCGATTGCGCAGATTCTCAGCTTCTCCATGCTGCTGCGCTACTCGTTTGGCTTGGACGAGGACGCCGATTTGATCGAGCGCGCCTGCACCAACGTGCTCGCCAGCGGGCTGCGCACCGCCGATATTATGGCGCCGGATTGTGCCAAAGTGGGCACCCATGTGATGGGCGAAGCGGTGATCCGCGAACTGGACAAGCAGGCGGCATAAAAAATTCATCGAATGGGGTTGCCCGGGGGGAGGGCTTTGTCTATACCCCGGCTCCCTGATGCACCCGTAGCTCAATTGGATAGAGCACCAGACTACGAATCTGGGGGTTGGAGGTTCGAGTCCTTCCGGGTGCGCCACTTCTTTGGAAGTGTAGCGTTTATCAATATAAATCAGCGATTTGTAGTGCTCCCGACGTTCAATATGTGATGGGTGAAGCAGCGCACGCTCCGATTACATTTCGGCAAACGAGCCAAAGACGGCCGTTCGGCCCGCATGTTGCATCGTTTGCAGTGAGCGGTATGTGCCGATTTGGTGCGGATGATTTTGTATATTATAAGCATGCTGTCTCAATAGTCGTGAAGTGTGATCATCATCCGCTCCTGGTTAAATGGCCGATTTTAAAGCGTATAAATAAAGTTATGAAAATTATCGCATGAAAAACCTCATTTTATTGAGGCGTGTGCGGTGAATGGAATTGATGCTTTAGAGATAATTTTGAATTTTTTTAATGATCGCAGT
>CAIZGT010000765.1 GCA_903932545.1 uncultured Rhodospirillales bacterium | reverse complement strand
GGGTCGAAGGTTCGAGCCCTTCAGCGCCCACCATCCTGTTTTATGCGTGTTCAACGGCTTAGAGCCGGGATGGGCACGCCGCTTCATAACATCATGATCCGCTGTCCGGAAGCTGCGCCTTATGCCGGATGAGCGCATCTGCGCCTTCGTTCTGTCACCAGACACCTATCGCGCAAACGGCCTATGATCATGCATGCGGGGACGAAATGGAGAATGACGTTGCGCAAGGAATTTCATAACACCCATCGCACAGGTTGGTTGCGCGCTGCCGTCCTCGGCGCAAATGATGGGTTGGTTTCAACGGCCAGTCTCGTGCTGGGCGTGGCCTCTGCCGAAGCATCAAGAGGCAGCGTTTTGCTGGCTGGCACCGCCGGATTGGTGGCAGGTGCCATGGCCATGGCGGCGGGCGAGTATGTGTCGGTCAGTTCGCAGGCGGACACCGAAAAGGCCGATTTGGCGATTGAACTCAAGGGCTTGGAACTTGACAACGCGGGGGAGCATGCCGAGCTCGCCGAAATTTACATGGAGCGCGGCCTCACCGCTGAACTTGCCCGCGAAGTGGCTGTGCAACTGATGAAATTTGACGCCTTGGGGGCCCATGCGCGCGATGAATTGGGGATAAGTGAGGTTTTCAAGGCACGCCCTATTCAAGCGTCCGTGGCGTCTGCGGCAAGTTTCATCCTCGGCGCCGGTATGCCGTTGCTGGTAACGGTGCTCGCCCCCGAGAGACTGCTGGGTGAGTTGGTGGCCGCCGCGTCTTTGGTCTTCCTCGCCCTTCTCGGTGCGATTGCGGCCCATGCGGGCGGCGCTGGCCGCCTGAGAGGTGCGATGCGCGTGCTGATTTGGGGGTCGCTTGCAATGGGCGTGACCGCTGGCGTTGGCCGCTTGATTGGCACGCCGGTCTGACGCGATGTCGGGGAATGGCGGTCGCGGGCAATGCGGAGCTTTGAGCCTATCGGCACGGCCCAGCCTCGCCACCACTTTAAGGGGTGACATCCTCAAACGCCTCGTGTAGCGCGTGCTCGCCTGATAATGGGCGGACCGGACTGGGGATGGCGTGGTGTTGAGATCCTCGTGCGGACGACCATGAAGACACCATCGGCACGCAGAACGATGGTCGCAATCGGCGTGTGTATCGCAATTGCGCTGTATGAGACGCTGCTGCTCGGCAATTTCCGGCTCGCACTGCTGGCGCCGGAGAGCATGGATCATGTGTTCGGCAGCATGCTTGATCATCTGTTGCAGGGCAGGTTTGACATTGATCGTGCGGCGATTGGGTCTGAATCCTTCACCCGCGACGGCAAAACCTATGCGTATTTCGGCATCTTCCCGGCGCTGTTGCGCCTGCTGGTAATGCCGTTTGCCGACGTGACGCAGGCGAGCGTTTCGCGGCTGTCGTGCATGGTGGCGATGCTGCTGTATGTGCTCACCCAATTGCGCACGCTGATGCTGGTGCATGTAGCGGTGCCGCCCGAGCAGCGCTCGCAAACGCTGTTAATCGTGATGTTGATCGCCACCGCACTCAGCGGGCCGCAGATTTATTTGCTCGGCTCAGCGTGGGTGTTCCACGAGCCAGTGTTCTGGGCGGCGGCGATGGGCGGCGCATTCAATCTGGTGGTGCTGCGACGGTTGCTGCTGGGCGCGCGCCTAAACGCGGCTGATCTGGCGGTGATGGCGCTGCTGGCCGGCTTGGCGCTGAACACGCGCGCCTCGGTGGGCGCGGCGTTGAGTGTGGCAACCGGGTTGGTGGTGCTGTGGATGGCGCTGGAGCGCGGCGCTTGGAGCCTGCGCGGCACCGCGCGCGGCTTGCTTGATGCGCGGGTGGTGGCCCCGGCGCTAGTGCTCGGCGTCTTTGTGCTGGCGGTGTGTATCGTCAACGCCGAACGCTGGGGCAATCCGTTCAAATTCGCTGATTTTCAGTATTACGACTTCGCCAAGCGCCAGCCTTGGCGGATGCCGGTGATCCTGGGCCAAGGCGAATTGTCGCCCAGCCGAATTCCAGTGAGCGTGTTGTATTACGCAACCGGCATTCCCTATCTGCTGAAGGGGATTTCGCCGTTTGCCGAATATTTTCGTGCGCATTTTGACGGGCTCGAAGCACCGCCAATGAGCGGGCTGATCGTCAATCCGCTGACGGTGATATTGGCGGGGCTGGGGCTATATCGCCTGGTGCGTCAACCGCCGACCGGGGCGGTCATTCTGCGCTTGGTGCTGATCGGCCACGCCACGGCGGTGATTTTGGTATTCAGTGCGATGTATCTGGCAATGCGCTACCGGATGGATTTCGCACCCTTTATGACTTTGGCAGGTTTTGTGGGATATCCCGTGGCCAGCGCCGCGCTCACCGCATCACGCTATCGGTGCGCGTGGCGGCGTGCGGCCATCGCGTTGTGCGTACTAGGAATTGTGTCGAGCCATTATGTTCTGGTTATTCACAAAGTGTGGAGCCCTGGCGTACAGCGTGACATCAGGCTGCAATTTCTGCCTTATGCCCCGTTCGCGCATGCGGCTTTGGATCAGTAACCGCCGGAGATTATCGTGATCATGCCGCCATTCCAATTGCGCGATTACGTTCGCATCGCCCGCCCCGATCATTGGGTGAAGAATATTTTCATGCTTCCCGGTGCGGCGCTGGCCTTTGCGCTGATGCCGAAGATTGCCGATATTTCGGTACTGCGGCTGATTGGTGCCGTGGTGAGTTGCTGCTTGGTGGCGTCGGCGAATTACACCATCAACGAATATCTGGACGCGCCGTTTGACCGCCATCACCCGCTCAAACGCAGCCGCCCGGGCGCTGAGGGGCGGCTCGATAAGCGGCTGGTGATGGCGCAATATGCGCTGCTCTCCGCTGTCGGCCTCGGCCTGGGCGCATTGATCAACCTGCCGTTCCTGGCAGCAAGCGTCTGGCTGCTGGTGATGGGCGTGATCTATAATGTGGAGCCGCTGCGCACCAAGGATCGGCAATATCTCGATGTGTTGTCGGAATCGATCAACAACCCGATCCGCTTCCTGCTCGGCTGGTTCGCCGTCACCTCGGCTGTCATCCCGCCTGGCTCGGTGCTGCTGGCCTATTGGATGGGCGGAGCATTTTTGATGGGAACGAAGCGGTATTCCGAATATCGTCGCATCGACAATCCGGAGCAGGCAGGGCTGTATCGGCGCTCGTTCCGGCGCTATACTGAGGCATCGCTGCTGCTATCTTCGTTCTTCTATGCGCTGTGTGCGACGTTTTTGATCGCAGTGTTCTTGATCAAATACAAGATCGAGCTGCTGTTGAGCTTTCCGTTCTTTGCCGTGCTGTTCACCTGGTATCTGGGCATCAGCATGCAGGCTGATTCAGCGGCACAGGCACCGGAAAAACTGTATCGCGAGCGCGCATTCATGGGTTTTGCCGCCCTTACGTTCATTGCGGTGGTGCTGCTGTTCTTCATCAATATCCCGGTGCTCGATGGGCTGATGCGGCCCTATTACATCCAACTTTCCCCGCAATGACGCAATTTCTGCGCGAAATCGTGGTGGGTTCCACCGCGCTGGCGCTGCATTGGCTGGGCGTGGGGTGAGCGATGGCGAATGTTGCAGTGTTCGATCTGGATGGCACCATTGTTGATGGTGACATGTTCGTGGCCTATGCGCGGCACGTGCTGCTGCGGCGGCCGTGGCGGTTGGGCCATTGCTTCGGCTTGATCGCGCCTGCGGTGGGATTTGCACTCGGGCGCGTGAGCAATGATGTGGCAAAGCAGCGCCTGCTGAACGCGGTGGCCGGCGGCGCAACCCGCGCGGAGGTGGCGCGCTGGGCCAATTCCTTTGCGCAGGCGCAACTGGCCCGCATGCTGAAGCCGATGGCAGCCCAACGCATCGCGTCCCATGCCGCAAGCGGTGATCTGCTGGTGCTTGCCACCGCGAGCCTGGATTTATACGCGCAAGAAATCGGCCGTGTTCTGGGGTTTGACCATGTTCTGGCCACCCAAGCGTTGTGGCACAACGACCGCCTTGTTTGCGGCCTGGACGGCCCAAATCTGCGCGATGCGGCGAAGCGTGACGCAGTGACGGCGCTGCTGGCGCGGCTAGACCTGCAAGCAGCCCGCATCACCGCGTATTCCGATCACCACAGCGACCTGCCATTGCTGCGACTGGCCGACACCGGGGTGGCGGTTGATCCAACGCGCAAACTGGCCGACGCGGCGGCGGGGTTCGGGTTGCAGGTTGAGCACTGGCGCAAGGATGGCTGATCACGGCGTTTTGCCGAGCTTCCGGCGTGCTGCCTTCCCTCGCCGAACCTTGCGGCGCTTGCGCCATGACGAAAACAGCATCGCCAACCCCAGCGCCCCCGCCAACCCGATGGCAAGATCCGAATGCGCAGCGATTTGCGCGCGGAGGAATTGCAGCAGCGCCACGGTGTCAAACAGCCAAAACCCGGCAAAGACCAGCACCACCATCACCGCCACCATCACACGCATGATGCGGCGATGCGGCGGAACGGGACGTTTTCGGCGCGGTTTGGATGTCATGCTCGACAAAACCCGGACAGGAGGCGTGGGGCGTTATATCCTTCATCGCATGTCGAGTCGTGCCACCTTGCCCCGATCTATCGCCCTTCCCGCCACACGTCCGATTGATCCGGCGGTCGGTGGGGTGTTGTCCGTCGATCTGGGTGCGATCAGGCGGAATTACCGAGCATTGGCCGCCCGCGTTGCCCCGGCTGTTTGTGGCGCGGTGGTGAAGGCCGATGGTTACGGTCTTGGTGCAGCACAGGTGGTTCGCGCCTTATTGGCCGAGGGGTGCCAGCATTTCTATGTGGCGCACCTGTCTTAAGCTCTCGCATTGCGTGACGTTGTGCCGCGTGATGTGGCGCTGATTGTGCTGCACGGTGCCACACCCGGCGCCGAGCCAGTGTTTGCCGATCTGAGCATCATCCCGGTGCTAAATTCGCGCGCGCAGGCAGAAGCATGGTCCGCATTGGGCGTGCAGCGTGGCGCGGCACTGCCCGCGCATCTGCAACTCGACACCGGGATGGCGCGGTTTGGCCTGTCGGAGGCTGATCTATCGGGTCTGGCAGCACTGCCCGGCGTCGCAATGGAGATGGTGATGAGCCACCTTGCCTGCGCCGACGCGCCGGAACATCCGGGCAACGCGACGCAGATTGCCAATTTTAATCGCATGCGCGCGCACTTGCCACCGTGCCGCGCGAGCCTGTCGGCCTCAAGCGGCATCTTCCTGGGGCCAGACGCATATTTCGATCTCGTGCGCCCTGGGGCCGCGCTGTATGGCGTGGTGGGCGGGATGGAGCAGGTGGTGCAGTTGGAGGCGGTGGTGTTGCAGGTGCGCTGCGTGCCTGCCAACACGGCGGTGGGCTATGGGCACACACAGAGTGTTGCTCGCCCGTCACAACTCGCCACGTTGGGCGTGGGCTATGCGGACGGGTTTTATCGCAGCCTGTCAGGCCAGGGTGCGGCCTATCTCGGCGATCAGGCGCTGCCGATTATTGGTCGAATCTCAATGGATTCGATGGTGGTGGACGCAACCGGCGTGGCACTCGCGCCGGGCGATCTGGTAGAGTTGATCGGCCCGCATCGCCATGTGGATGACATGGCACGCGATGCAGGCACAATTGGGTATGAGGTGCTCACCAGCCTGGGTCGGCGGTTTGAGCGGCGGTATATCGGCGGTTAGCTCGGCCACCTCGTCAACCCATGCCCGACGAATATCGTGAATTCCGTGGCACTCACCCGCACCCGCCGCAATTCGCTCACGCTTGCAAAATTCCCCGCATAGCGCGCCTGCATCTGCGCCAGCGTCGCACGCGGGGCGATGATCAGCACGTCGCTGCCCAGCGCCGGATGCGCGCGGAAATGAAATTCGCGCTCGTCTGGGCTGAGACAATACACGGCGCGCCCTGGGCCGATGGCGATGCCGAGTTTGCCAGTATCGGCCCACGACGTGCCGACCACCGGCAGCGTTGAATCGGCCACCGCATCGCGCAACTCCGTCCAGTCCCGCGCTTGGAGCAGCGGGTCTTTCGGCAGATCAAGCGGCAAGCGGATCAGCACCATCACCACCATCGCCACCACACCGAGCAATCCGGCGGTGGCCCAGCCTGCGCGCGGTGCCCAGATTTTCGGCGCAAGCCAGATTCCGAGCAGCGGGTAAAGCATCAGATAGCCCGGTGCCGCCCAATGAAACAGCACTTGGCGGGACCAGAGGGCAACGACGCAGAACAAGACAATTGGCGGTGCGGCCAGGAACGCAAGCAATCGCCCGTCAGTGCGAAATGCGGGCAGCCAAACGCGGATCAAGCCTGCCCAAATCCAGGGCAGCAGAAACGCAGCCTCCCCTGCCAGGACGATCAGGGGGCCGAACGGATGCAGCGAGGCAGCGGCAGCGCGGCCGGATTGGAAGGCGAGCGAGGCGAAACCGTTTTGCGCGTTCCAGATCAGCACCGGCGTGAACACCGCACAGGCGATCAGTCCGGCCACGTAAAGCTGCGGGCGGACAAACCAACGGCGTTGATTCGGGGTTGTGAGAAGGTAAAGCACCAGCCCGAAGCCGCTGAGTGCCGCAGTGTATTTCGCCAGCATCGCAAGGCCGAAGCACAGCCCGGTGCCGATCCACCAGCGCCAAGCACCGGATCGCAGGGCATGCACAGTGCAGATCGCAGCGCCCAACAGTGTCGCATCAAGCGGGCCATCCGGCAGCACCCAGCCACCGGAGGAGACGCCGAAAACCGGGGAAAGATTGAACGCCAGCGCCGCCCAAAATGCGGCCTTATAATCGCCAAACAACAATGCGAGCCGCGCCATCAGCCAAGTGGAGAGCGCGAACAACGCGATAAACGGCAGCCGCACCAGCAATGACGCCTCACTGCCGGTGAGGGTCGCACTGATGCGCGACATCCACCATGACAGCGGCGGATGGTCGAAATAGCTCCATTCCAGCGGCCCACGTCCGGCCACCACCATGTAGCTTTCGTCAATCCCGAGATGCAAACCCCAGCCCAGCACTAGCCGGGCTAGGGTCGCTATCGCTATCAGCAGCAGCAGATGACGATGATCAGGCCGCAATCGTCTTCTGTTCCTGCTCACCCAAACCTTCGATGCCGAGCTTCATCACCTGCCCAGCGCGCAGGAAGATCGCTTCCGGCTTCTTGCCCATGCCCACGCCCGGCGGGGTGCCGGTGGCAATGATGTCGCCTGGGTGCAGGGTGACGAAGTGGCTGACGTAGCTCACCAATTTCTTCACGCCGAACACCATCGTGGCCGTGGTGCCGTCTTGCATGCGCACGCCGTCCACATCGCAGAACATCTTCAGCGCCTGCGGATCAGGGATCTCATCCTTCGTCACCAGCCACGGGCCGGTGGGGCCGAACGTGTCGCAGCCCTTGCCCTTGTCCCAGGTGCCGCCGCGTTCGATTTGATATTCGCGCTCTGAGACGTCATTGATCACGCAGTAGCCAGCCACATGCGCCATTGCGTCATCTTCGGAGACGTAGCTCGCCTTGGTGCCGATGACGACGCCGAGTTCGCATTCCCAATCGGTTTTGACCGAGCCGCGCGGGATTTTCACGTCATCGTTCGGGCCGGCATAGGCGCTGAGCGACTTGAAGAAAATGATCGGCTCTTTCGGCAGCGGCATGCCTGCTTCGGCGGCGTGATCGGCGTAGTTCAGGCCGATGCAGACGAAGTTGAGCGGACGTGCCACGCACGCACCGATGCGCGGATTGCCGTGGACGATAGAGAGGGTCTCCGGGTTCAGCAGTGATAATTCGGCGAGCTTGGACGGCGAGAGCACGCTACCGTCGATGTCCTTGATGAAGTCATCAAGCGAACGGATGCGGCCTTCAGCATCGAGCAGGCCGGGCTTTTCTTGGC
>CAIZGT010000764.1 GCA_903932545.1 uncultured Rhodospirillales bacterium | reverse complement strand
TGATCGCCGGGCACGCCGACTGATGATCGGCTGGGCGCAGGAGATCGGGGCAAGTGTGTCAATCGATGAAGCCAACAATCTCTGGCTCCGCGTCGAAGGATCTGACCCCGACGCCGCGCCGGTTCTCACCGGCAGCCATCTCGACAGCCAGCCCAAAGGTGGCCGGTTCGACGGCGCCTACGGCGTGGTGGCCGGGTTGGAAGCGATTTGTGCGCTGCATGATGCAGGCATCGTCACCAAACGCCCCATCGAGGTTGTCGCCTGGACCAACGAGGAAGGCGGCCGCTTCGCGCCGGGCTGCACTGGCTCGATGAGCTGGGCGGGCATTCATGGCTCCGACCATTGGGATTCGGTGAAGGACCATAACGGCATTTTCTACGGCGCGGCGCTGGCCGAGCAGATGGCCGCCGAGGCTGATCTGCCGCGTCGGCCTCTGCATTCGGTGCCCTATGCCTATGTTGAGGCGCATATCGAACAGGGGCCAATTCTGGAGGCGGAGGGCATCGATATTGGCGTGGTGACCGGAATCCAGGGCAGCCGCTGGTTCACCGTGACGGTCTCGGGTGAGAGTGCGCATGCTGGCACCGCGCCAGTGTCGCTGCGCCGCGATGCGATGATCGAGGCGATGCGGGCGATCAACGCGCTGTCTGAGGCGATGCACGACCCGGAGGACGTGCTGCGTTTTACCGTGGGCCGCCTCTCAGTCTCGCCCAACGCCTCCAACTCGGTGGCGGACGGGGTGACGTTCAGCATTGATCTCCGTCACCCAAATGCCGAGATCCTGCGCGAACGCGGCGACAAGATCCGCGCGGTGGTGGAGGGGGTGATGACGCATTGCCACGTCACTGTGCAGGAAACCTTCAACGCCAGCCCGCTGATTTTCTCGCCGATGGTGGTGGAGCAAGTGGAAATCGCGGCCAATGCGGCCGGGTTCAGCCATCGGAAGATCCCATCCGGCGCGTTCCACGATGCGCAGTTTGCCGCCCGTATCTGCCCCGCCGGGATGATCTTCGTCCCATCGCGCGGCGGGATCAGCCACAATCCGGCGGAATACACCTCACCACGCCAGTTGGCAGCGGGGACGCAGGTCTTGGTGCAGGCGATTGCGGCGTTGGCGGCCAAGTGATGGATGCTGTGGCGGTGTTGGTTTAGGCCACAATATCGTGCATCAAATTGTAGAGAATTGAGCCCTTCGGCGGCTCGCCAAAATTCTCCCTGCGATGAACCTCGTTGGAGAGGTGAACAAAGTCGGTGTTGTGATCAATTACATCCGCCAAGGAGATGTTCGGGTCGAACATCTTGGCCACCTCCCGCCAGCCGATAGGGTAGAAACGCGCAACAGGTGATGCGTGATGGCTCAAATTGAGTTGGTTGGCGTAATAGGTCAGCGCGCGCGGTCCTGTGCTCGCCCAATCCAGATGTCGTGCCGTGGGGCCATCGCCCAACAGATTGCGACCAAACGCCTCAAGCGGCTGCCTGCGCCCCATCCAGGGTGGAAACACCAATGGAAAACTTGCGATGTGGATGAGTTTTTTTAAGAGCGCAGAATTGGATGGAATTCTGAGAATGCCAATCGCGATATATTGTTTATCTTCATATCCATAGATATATCCTGCTGGCTCAATTTTTCGCAAGCAAAACATGTCGCAATCGACATACACTTCATTGGTTTTTTGAAGTAAAACATAGCGAAAAAAATCGACAAACACCGCGTAGCTATTCGATTTTTTGTGTCTGAAAATTTTCTCGCGACGTATTATTGCATTCGCATCGGCAATTTCAACATTGCTCGGAACGTCAATCGGTCGCTCATAAACATACAGTTTGATCCGCGCGCCAACCCTGGCATATGAGCGAAGGCAGGCTGCATGCATCGGTCCTAGTTCTCGCCCGATCCATACAGCGGCGTAGACAAGCTCTGACAAGCCAAGAACTCCGCGGCTGCGATGGTGTCGCGCTAACTTAGCGCCGCCGCAAACCCGGCAATGCGAGACATCGCCCGCGTCAGGCTCACATCATCCGTGGCGTAGCTGATGCGTAGATAGGGGCTCATGCCGAACGCCGATCCAGGCACCAGCGCCACATAGGCCTCGTCGAGCAGCGCCTCTGCGAAGTCCACGTCGCTGTCGATCCGCTTTCCCTTCGGCGTGGTTTTGCCCAAGCAACCCGCGATGTTGGGGAACACATAGAACGCGCCCTCTGGCTTATGGCAGGCGATGCCTGGAACTTGGTTGAGCGCGTCCACCACCATATCCCGCCGACTTTTATAAATCGCGGCCATCTCGGCCACAATTTCCTGTGGGCCGTCCAGCGCCGCCGCCGCTGCCGCTTGGCCAACCGAGGATACCCCGGCGGCGACATGGCCCTGCACGTTTACCATGCCCCGGATCAACTCACGCGGCCCGGCGCAGAAGCCGATGCGCCAGCCGGTCATCGCGTAGGATTTTGACACGCCGCACACCGTGAGAATGCGGTCCCGCAGGTCCGGGGCCACCTGCGCCAGCGTGTTGAACGCAAACCCGTCATAGACGAGGTGCTCATACATATCATCCGCCATGATCCACAGATGCGGATGACGGCGCAGCACATCGGCCACCGCTTCCAACTCTGCGCGGGTCATGGCCGCCCCGGTTGGATTGTTGGGCAGGTTGAGGATGAGCCATTTCGAACGCGGCGTGATCGCTGCCTCCAGATCCTCCGGGCGCAGCTTGAAGCCGTTGTTCTGCGGGCATGTCACATAAACCGGGTCCGCACCCACCAGCTTCGCCATCAGGCCATAAGCTGCCCAATAGGGGGCAGGAATAACAACTTCATCGCCATCATTCAGCGTCGCCATGAAGGCGTTGTAGATCGCCTGTTTGCCGCCGTTGGACACCATGATCTCGTCGAGCGCATAATCCAGGTTGCGATCACGCAAGAACTTGCGCTGCACCGCCTCTTTCAGCGCCCGTGTGCCATCCTGCGGCGGATATTTGGTCTGACCCGCCAACGCAGCCTGATACCCGGCGTCAATGGCATGACGCGGCGAGTCGAAATCTGGCTCACCAATGGTGAGCATGATCACGTCATGCCCAACGGCGCGCAACTCGCGCGCGCGCACCGTCATGGCAACTGTGGCCGCCGTTTTCGCGCGGCCCAGGCGTTCAGCGAGCTTTGGCATGGCTCAGACGAGACCGGCGCAGAACACCTGAATCCGGCGACACGCTTCGGTCAGGCTTTCAGTGTCGGTGGCGTAGGAGATGCGGAAATGGCCGGGATAGATGAAGGCCGAGCCATGCACTGCGGCCACACCCTGCTCATCGAGCAATGCCAGCACGAAATCCTCGTCCGTCTCGATCTTCTTGCCGCCTGCCGTCGTTTTGCCCAAGCAGCCGTGCACCGACGGGAACACATAAAACGCGCCTTCCGGCTTGTGGCAGTTGATGCCCTTCGCCTCGTTGAGCATCGCCACTACGAGATCGCGGCGCGCCTCGTACACTTTCACCATTTCGCCGATGAAATCCTGCGGTCCGGTCAGTGCCGTCAACGCAGCCGCCTGCGACACCGAGGAAGTGTTGGAGGTGGACTGGCTTTGCAGCTTGTCCATCGCCTTGATCATCGCAACCGGAGCGCCCGCGTAACCGATGCGCCAGCCGGTCATGGCATAGGCTTTTGAGCAGCCGTTCATGGTGATCGTGCGATCACGCAGCTTCGGCTCAACCTGCACAACAGTGGCCGCCTTGAAGCCGCCATAGGTGAGTTTGTCGTAAATGTCGTCGGTCAACACCCACACATGCGGATGACGCAGCAGCACGTCACAGATCGGGCGGAGTTCTTCCGCCGAATACGCAGCGCCGGTCGGGTTGCAGGGGTTGTTGAGAAACACCCACTTGGTTTTCGGCGTGATCGCCGCTTCCAAATCCTCGGCGCGCAGCTTGAAGCCGTTGTTCTGGCCGCATGGGACGAACACCGGCGTGCCATCGGCAAGTGCGACGATGTCGGGGTATGACACCCAAGCAGGCGTGGGAATGATCGCCTCATCGCCCGCGTTCATTGTCGCGACCATGGCGTTATAGATCACCTGCTTGCCGCCGGTGGAAACGATGATTTCCTGCGGCGTATAGTCCAGGCCCGAATCAAGGCGGAAACGCTCGGCGACTGCTTTGCGCAGCGCCATCGTGCCGGACACGTCGGTGTATTTCGTCTCACCGGCCTGGATCGCGGCAATCGCACCGTCTTTGACGAATTGGGGGGTATCGAAATCCGGCTCACCAGCGGAGAGCGAAATCACGTCGCGCCCGGCGGCTTTCAGCTCACGCGCCTTGGTGGAGATGGCGATGGTCTGGCTGGGGCTGACGCGGTCAAGACGCTCTGCGGTGAGATGCATGATACTCTCGAAAG
>CAIZGT010000763.1 GCA_903932545.1 uncultured Rhodospirillales bacterium | reverse complement strand
TGATGGTCGAGCCGCCCTGCGCCATCCGCCCGCGTGAGAAATTGACGTAAATCGCCCGCGCGATGCCCTGCGGGTCGATGCCCGGATGGGTCCAGAACCGCCGATCTTCCACCGACACCGCCGCCTTGGGCAACCAGTCTGGCAAATCCGACAACCGCATCGGCTCGCCCACCACATCGCCATAGCTCGCATAAACATGGCCGGAGGTGTCAGCCAGCGCGAGGCTCGGCCGGCGCGCCGCGTCAAGGGCGGCTTCTGGGCGCGGCAGGTCGGAGGCGAAATACACCAGCACCGCAATACCGGCCACAATGGCCCAAACGCCGAGGATGATCCCCCATTTGATCAGCCGCCACGTGACCGACCGGCGTGGTTTGCCGCGGGGGGGCGGCGGTGGCGGCGGTTCATGCTCGGGGAGATATTCCTCATATGCCGCCTCAATGAAATCCTCCGGCATCTCCTCATAGGCCGGGGCCGCCGCCACCGGCGCGCGCGGCGGCACGTAGCCGCGTCGCTGGTCAGGGGTAATTTGTGGCGCGCGATACATTGCCTAGCGATAGCACTGAATGAACACGACTGCCGCGTTCACCTGCTCGCCGATGGTGGACGCCTTCAACTCCGCCCCATCGCTCGGCGCGCGCAGGATCGGCACCCGATTGGCGAGCAGGAAAGCCACAGCTTCGCGGCCTTGGATGGCGAAATTGACGTTTTGCGGAATGTCGCCCCCGGTCATCTGCGCCACTTTCGCGGCATTGAGCTTGGAGTCGATAACTCCGATCACATGGCCCTGCGCATCCAGCAGCGGCCCGCCCGAATTGCCGTGCTGCACCGGGGCGGAGATTTGCAAATCAATCGGATTGTTGCGAATGCCCGCCAGCGCCGAAATGCTGCCGGTGGTCAGCGTCGGCCCGGCGGAGAGCAGGCCGGAGAGCGGGAAGCCGTAGGTGACAACACTTTCGCCCAGTGCGAGCGCCGGGCTGTCGCGAAACGTGAGCGCCGGGCCAAAGCCGGTCGCCACCCGCAAAAGCGCCAGATCACGCGGCTTGTCGGAGTTGACCAAGGTGGCCGAGGCGCGCTGCCCGGCTGCATTGCGCACCGCCACGCGCTTGCACCCTTCCACCACATGCAACGCCGTCAACACGCCGCCATCGGTGACGAGGAAGCCCGAGCCGGTGGCATTCGGCTGGCCCTCAGGTGGCGCTGCGTTGCGCAACGGCGGCAGCGTGCCGAGCGGGGCGGGCTTGCCGGGAATCGGCGGCAGCGGGCCATCGGGCAATGGCGGTGGCTTGTCCGCCCAAGCAGTGTGCCAGGCTGGGAAGACGGCGAATGCCAGTGCCAAGACGAGCAGGGTTTTGCGCATGGGCGGAACATGCGCGAGCGGGTGAGTTCGCGTCAATCTCGGCGCTGATCGCCGCGCAGTGCGGGGCGGTTTACGCTGCTAGCCCGAGCCGCTCAAACAGATCAATCAGCACCAAGTTCACGTTGAACTTGAACTCGTCGGTCTCTGCCACGTAGCGCACCACTTCGCTGATCGGCCAAAGCTCGAACGCCTCCACCTCACCATCAGCGGCGACAGGGCTAAAATCCTCGGGCAGTTCAAGATCGTAACAGAACAGCGTGTCCCGACGCAGACCTTCATCGCGCATCATCGTGTAGGTGATGCGGCCTTGCAGAACCGCCTGCCCAGCGAGATCGGCACCAATCGCCGCCTCTTCACCGGCTTCTTTGATCAATGTCTCAAACGGCGTCATGCCGGCTGACACACCACCGGCCACCAGATGATCCAGCTTGCCGGGGTCGAGCAGCTTGTTCGCGGCCCGGCGCGCCACCCACAGATGCAGGCCATCGCTGCGGCGGACGAGGCCGTTCACATGCACCCCAACTGCGGCAATGCCGAAGGCGGGCAGCGCGCCACGGTCGATGGTGGTGATCGGCTCGGCGCCGATCTCGGCACAGACATCAAACGCCTCATCGCGGAACGTATAATGGCCCTGGACTGCGAGGGCGTGCGCGATATCTGCCAACGCCGCAGGGTTCGCCAGCGAAACGCCAGCGGGATTGATCGCAATCCCCGCCATCTCGGTCAGAGCTGGCAGAATCTCCGGGTCAATCCAGCCCACTTGCTGATCCGCGAGATAAAACGGCAGGCGACCGGCGGGGAGGCGGATGTTGTTGCAAAAGTCGAAATGGCGTCGCAAAGACGGGGGCAGCGAGGAATGCATAGAATCCGGTTCATGTGGTCAGCCGCGCAGAATCGCTCAGGCATCTCTACGATGTTGTCATAACGTGGTGCTTTGCAATCGCTGCGCACAATGCCACATCCCTGTCTATGCGCTCATCACCCCCCACCGCCGCCACCCCGCTTGACCGCCCGGCTTGGCGCACCATCGTCGATCTGCTGCCCTATCTCTGGCCGAAAGGCGAGAATGGCGCGCGGGCGCGGGTGGTCCTCGCCGCGATCTGCCTCGTATTGGCCAAAGTTGCCAACGTGTATGTCCCAATTGTCTATTCCGAAGCGGTGGATGTGTTGGGCAAGGGCCAGGCGATGCTGGTTCTGCCCATCGGGTTGATCGGGGCTTACGGTCTGCTGCGCATCGCCTCCTCCGGCTTCGGAGAACTGCGTGACGCGATCTTCGCCGCGGTTCAGCAGGGCGTGGTGCGCAAGGCCGGTATGCAGAGTTTCGAGCACATGCACCGCGTCTCGCTGCGCTTTCACCTCGATCGCCAAACCGGCGGCATGTCGCGCAGCTTGGAGCGCGGTACGGCGGGCATTGAGCAGGTGTTGCGCCTGGCGGTGTTCAACATTCTGCCGACCCTGTTCGAGGTGCTGCTGGTCACCGGGATCATGTGGGGGATGTTCGATTGGCGGTTTGCGCTCGTCACCTTCACCACCATCGCGCTCTATCTCTATTTCACCACGGCGTTCACCAATTGGCGGATCAAGTTCCGCCGCACGATGAACGAGACAGATTCGGATGCACGGACGAAGGCGCTCGACTCGCTGCTGAACTACGAAACCGTCAAATATTTCGGCAATGAAGGGCATGAGGCGCGCCGGTATGACGGCGCATTGGCGCGTTACCAGAAGGCGGCGATCAAAAGCCAAGTAACTCTCAACATGCTCAACATCGGCCAAGCCGCCATCATCGCCATCGGGCTGGCGCTGGTGATGCTGATGGCGGCGATGGGCGTGCGCAACGGCACGATGAGTGTGGGCAAGTTCGTGCTGGTAAACACCTATCTGATGCAGCTTTATCAGCCGCTGAACTTCATCGGCTTCGTCTATCGCGAGATCAAGCAAGGGCTGGTGGACATGGAATTCATGTTCCGCCTGCTCGGCACTGGGGCCGAGATCAAAGACAAAAAGGGCGCAATCAAACTCGCCCCCACGCAGGATGCCGCGAAGGTTGAGTTCGACAACGTGGTGTTCGGCTATGTGCCCGAGCGCACCATCCTGCACGGCCTCAGCTTCACCGTGGAGCCGGGCAACACGGTTGCGGTGGTGGGGCCAACCGGCGCCGGCAAATCCACCATCTCACGCCTGCTGTTCCGCTTTTATGACGTGGGCACCGGGGCGGTGCGGGTGGACGGGCACGATGTGCGCGACATCGCACAAACCTCGCTGCGCGCCGCCATCGGCGTGGTGCCGCAAGACACCGTGCTGTTCAACGACACGATCCGCTACAACATCGCCTACGGAAAGCCGGGTGCCACGGAGGACGAGATTGTCCAGGCCGCCAAGCTGGCGCAGGTGCATGATTTCGTCCTCCGCCTGCCCGACGGCTACGACACGCGGGTGGGTGAGCGCGGCTTGAAGCTCTCCGGTGGTGAGAAGCAGCGCGTGGCGATTGCGCGCACCATCCTCAAGAACCCGCGCATCCTGATTCTT
>CAIZGT010000762.1 GCA_903932545.1 uncultured Rhodospirillales bacterium | reverse complement strand
TCGCTGGATTGGAGGTTAAAACCTCCAATCTCTGCGCTGAAATCATGCTGCCCACCGGCATCGACCAATACGGCAAGCAGCGCACCGCCGTGTTCTGCCTGTCATCGATCAATCTGGAAAGCTGGTTTGAATTCAAAGATCATCCGTTGTTCATCGAAGACATCATGCGCTTCCTCGACAACGTGTTGCAGGATTTCATCGACCACGCGCCCGACGGAATGGAACGCGCTCGCTATTCTGCGATGCGTGAGCGTTCGGTTGGTCTCGGCGTGATGGGCTTCCACTCCTTCCTGCAATCGCAAAACGTGCCGTTTGAGAGCGTGATTGCGAAAGTGTGGAACCTGAAGATGTTCAAGCACATCCGCGCCCAGGCCGATTCTTCCAGCCGAGTGCTGGCCGAAGAGCGCGGCCCATGCCCGGATGCAGCCGATTTCGGTGTGATGGAGCGGTTCTCACACAAGATGGCAATCGCCCCGACTGCTTCAATCTCCATCATCGCCGGCAATTCCTCGCCCGGCATTGAGCCGATTGCCGCCAACGTGTTCCTGCAAAAGACACTCTCTGGCAGCTTCACCGTGCGCAACCGGCATCTGCAAAAGCTGCTAGAGGCAAAGGGCCATGATACCGATGAAGTGTGGTCGTCCATCACCACCACCAAAGGCAGCGTTCAGCATCTGGACTTCCTCTCCGATCAGGAGAAGGCGGTTTACAAAACCGCGTTCGAACTTGATCAGCGTTGGGTGATCGAGCATGCGGCTGATCGCACGCCTTATATCTGCCAAAGCCAGTCGGTGAACGTGTTCCTGCCTGCGGATGTGCACAAGCGCGACCTCCACCAGATTCACGTTCTGGCGTGGAAGCGCGGTGTGAAGTCGCTGTATTATTGCCGCTCGCTGTCCATCCAGCGCGCCGACGCCGTGAGCGAGAAGGCGATCCGTCCGGGCGATATTCTGCTCAAAGACGTGCTGCCCGCCACCGAGGCTGATCCGCATCACGCAGCTTTGCCGTTGATCGAGGCGGCCAACCGGGCCAAGCCGATTGATTACGAAGAGTGCCTCTCCTGTCAATAACGCCGCGTAGGGTGGGATGCCGTTTGGCATCCAACCCACCGAAGATCGCTGTATCTTGTGGTTTGTTTCACTAAACCCACCATAAGTTGTGGATAAACACAAAACCCTCTGTGCCTCACTCACCCCCGATGCTAGTCTGGACGCCGCGAGATTCGGCGCCATATCAGGGCGCACACAAGGAGCTGAACAATGGATGGCATGAGCCCTTCGCCCAACGAAACCCCAGTGCGTTTCGATCTTCTGACTGAAAATCCGGTCTACAAGCCGTTCCATTATCCGTGGGCCTACGAGGCTTGGCTGACCCAGCAGCGCGTGCACTGGCTGCCGGAAGAAGTGCCGCTGGCCGATGACGTGAAAGATTGGCACCGCAATCTCACAGACAGCGAGCGCAATTTGCTCACCCAAATTTTCCGCTTTTTCACTCAGGCGGATGTCGAGGTGAACAATTGCTACATGAAGCATTACAGCCGGGTGTTTAAACCCACTGAAGTGCTGATGATGCTGTCGGCGTTCTCGAACTCCGAAACCATCCACATCGCCGCCTATTCGCATCTGCTCGACACCATCGGCATGCCCGAGCTCGAATACACTGCTTTCCTGAAATACAAGGAAATGAAGGATAAGTTCGACTACATGCAGTCCTTCACGGTGGACAGCCGCTATGAAATTGCCAAAACCCTGGCAGCTTTCGGCGCTTTCACCGAAGGCCTGCAATTGTTCGCCTCCTTCGCAATACTGCTGAATTTCCCACGCTTTGGGAAAATGAAGGGCATGGGGCAGATCGTGTCGTGGTCGGTGCGCGACGAGACGCTGCATTGCCTGTCCGCAATTCGCCTGTTCCGCACGTTCATTCAAGAAAATCCCGAACTCTGGACCGACAAGCTGCGCAACGAACTCTATGAAACCTGCGGCACCATCGTGGGCCACGAGGATTCGTTCATCGATCTCGCCTTCGAAATGGGGTCGATCGAAGGTCTGTCGGCAGACGAAGTGAAGCGTTACATCCGCTACATCGCTGATCGTCGCCTGACACAGCTGGGGCTGGAGCCGATGTTCAACATCGAAGCCAACCCGCTGCCATGGCTCGACGAAATGCTCAACGCGGTCGAGCACGCCAATTTCTTCGAGAACCGCTCCACCGAATACTCGCGCGCCTCGACCCAAGGTTCGTGGGAAGATGCATTCGAGGGCAACACATTCAGCAATGCTGAGCCAACCGGGGCGATCCTCATCAACGGCTGATCTGCGGCTGCGCGTGTATATCAAACGGCCCGGCACGTTGTGTCGGGCCGTTTTCATATCCAGGGGCTTGGGCTATGCCTGCGCCAGCCGAATGACGCGGAGTGGACCCGATGGGCCAATTGGCCAGAGTGCTTGTGATGCTGGTGTTCGTTGCCGGGGCAGGGCTTTGGGCTGCAACTTGGTGGCGCGAACAGGCAAATCCGCCCTCTGCCGTGGGCGTTGCGGTGCCCGGCGGCGTGGAGATCGGCGGCAAGTTCAGCTTGGTGGCAGCGGATGGTCACACGGTGACGGAGGCCGATTTCCGTGGCCGCTTCATGCTGGTCTATTTCGGCTACACGTTTTGCCCCGATGTTTGCCCCACCGAGTTGCAAGCCGTCGCCGCCAGTCTGGCCCTGTTGGGCGATCAGGCCGCGAAAGTGGCACCGATCTTCATCACCATCGACCCCGAGCGCGACACGCCAAAGGCGATGGGCGAATACACCAAGCTGTTCGATGACCGCCTGATCGGGCTCACCGGCTCAGCCGTGCAAATTGCCCAGGTGGCCAAGGCCTATCGCGCCTATTACGCGCGCGTCGAGCCGAAAGCGGGTGGCACCTATCTGATGGACCATTCCTCGTTCCTCTATCTGATCGGGCCAGATGGCAAATTCCGCGCACTGGTCAAACCCGGCAGCACGCCCGAAGAAATCGCCGCCCTGCTTCGCGCCCAATTCGCCCATTCCTGAGGCACGTCCGATGACTCACACTTCCAGCGGCAATCCCTACACGCGCGGCATCGCCGATTTTGTCGCGGGTCTGCGTTATGAGGATATTCCCGCCGAAGTGATCGCACGGATTAAACTGTTGATCCTCGACAGCCTTGGCTGTGCGCTCTACGGCGCGGAATTGCCGTGGAGCCGGATTTTGATTGAGGCGCTGGCCGAGACTGACACCTCAACCGGCTGCACAATCTGGGGCACCGCTCGCAGACTCTCCGCCCCGCATGCCGCATTGGTGAACGGCACGTTGGTGCAAAGCTTCGAACTTGATGACGTCCATCGTGTGGGCGTCTTGCATGTCGGCGCGGTCACGCTTCCCGCTTTGCTCGCGGTCGCCGAAATAAAACCGGGCATGAGCGGTCGCGAATTCCTCACCGCAGCCGTCGCCGGATACGAGATCGGGCCGCGCGTGGGCATGTGCATGGGGCAGGAGCATATTGGTCAGGGCTGGCACTCCGGCGCCACAGTGGGCGTGTTCTCCGCCGTGGCTGGGGCCGCGCGCGGGATGCGGCTTGATCCGGAGCAGACCGTGCATGCCATCGGCATTGCCGGCACCCAGGCGGCCGGGCTCATGGCCGCGCAATTCGGGGCGATGGTAAAACGCATGCATGCCGGGCGCGCGTCGCAAAGCGGGCTCTATGGCGCGCTCCTGGCGGCACGCGGATTTACCGGCATCATCGACGTGTTCGAGAACGAATATGGCGGCTTTTGCACCACGTTCTCGCGCTCTACCGACCGCTTCAACCGCGATGAACTCACGCACGGCCTCGGCTCGACCTGGGAGACAGTACGGATCGCGCTAAAGTTCTATTCCTGCGTCGGATCCAACCACACCACGCTCGATGCAATCCGCCTGATGCAGGCGCGCCACACGTTCACCGAGGCCGATGTGGCAGGCATTCTGGTGCACGGCTCGCAAGTGACGATGGATCATGTCGGCTGGCGCTACGAGCCGCAGGGGCTCACCTCGGCGCAACTCAACCTACCCTATTGCGTGGCCACGCTGCTGCTAGACGGCGATGTGTTCGTTGACCAATTCACCGAGGCGAAAGTGGATGACGCCGAGCGCATCCGCGTCTCGCGCAAGGTAAGCGTCGCCGAAGACCCCGCCATCACCGCGCGCGGCAAAGCGTATCGCCACATGGTGCGGGTGGAGTTGACGCTGACCGACGGCACAATACTCACCGAAACCGTCGAAGCGCCGCGTGGCAGCGAACACGCATTCGCCACTGCTGCGGACGTGATTGCAAAATTCCGCAAGCTCGCCAGCGTCCGGCTGCCGCAAGCGCAGGTTGATGCGCTGATCCAAGCGGTCATGCACGCCGACGATCTCGCTGATGTGGGCGTGCTGGTCGGGCTGTTGGCGAAGGTCTAGGTTTCGCAGAACGGCCCTATTCAGCCGTGGCCGAACATTTGCGGGTTTCTTCCACCCGCACCCGGGTCAGCCGCACTGGGCTGCCAGCCAATTGCTGCGGCCCGACGGTGTTCAGCAAATAGGCCGCCATATTCTCAGCCGTCGGATTAAAGCTCACCGCCACCACCGACTCACCAAGATTGGCGTCCAGCGCGTCAAACGCCGCGCCTGCACCCGCCAGAAGCCGCATCTGGGCGAGCAATGGGTCGTTTTCCCACAGCAGCATTTTGTGGTCCCAATTCTGCTCCAGCCACTCACACAAGGTGGATTTGATCACCGAAAAATCGATGATACGGCCCAACTCATCCAAACTCTCGGCCGAGCAGGTGAAAGTGATGCGGTAATTGTGGCCATGCAGAAAACGGCATTTCGTCTCATGCCCGCACACGCGATGACCGCACGAAATATCGTGATACCGCTCGATGGTGATCATGGTCATCGACTGATTTCCTCTCAGCGAACGAAAAGCCGCCTGTGTCGCCCATTCAGTGTGCGCCGTCACGCATGCTTATTACGTCACGTGATCTGTCGCTAGAAGCTGCGCAAGCTTTGTTAAGCCGCCGCTGCTGCCGCGTTAAGATAATCAGCGTAGCCGAACAGCCCAACCTGACCGCCGGTGTGCAGGAACACCACGTTCTCCCCCGCTTTGAAGTGGCCGCGGCGAATCAGGTCAATCAATCCCGCCATGCCCTTGCCAGAATAGACCGGATCAAGGAACACACCCTCAGTGCGGGCCAGCAGCATCACCGCTTCGGCCATGCCCGGCGTCGGAATGCCGTAGCCATCACCGACATAATCACAATTGGCGACCACGGCCTCACGCGGCACTTCTGGTCCGCCGAAATATGCGGAGGTGGCAGCCGCGAGCTTGTGGACATTCGCCTCCTGCTTGTCGCGCGGCAGGCGCACGCCGATGCCCAGAACCGGAATGCCAGCGTTGAGAGCGTTGAACCCGGCCACCAACCCGGCCTGCGTGCCAGCCGAGCCGGTGGCATGCACCAGATGGTCGATCCGCAGGCCCATCTCATTGGCTTGGTTGAGCAATTCAAGCGCCACCGACGCATAGCCCATCGCCCCCACCGCGTTCGAACCGCCGCCGGGGATGAGATAGGGCACATCTCCCTCAGCCGAGAGGCGCGCGCCCACTTCTTCAATTGCCGCCTGCATATCGGTGCCGCCGGGCCGGTGCTCGATGTTGAGGCCCATCAGATTGTCGAACAACACGTTGCCGCCTTGCAGATAATCTTTGTCGTTGGTTTGCACCCGATGTTCCAGCACGGCGGTGCATTTCAGGCCAAATTTCGCCGCCACCGCCGCAGTCTGGCGTACATGGTTGGACTGCACCGCTCCTTGCGTCACCAGATGCGTCGCCCCCTTTGCCAGTGCCTCCCCAACCAGGAATTCCAGCTTGCGAACTTTGTTGCCGCCAGTGGCAATGCCGGTGCAATCATCGCGCTTGATCCACAGCGTCGGGCCACCCAGCGCCTTGGTCAGGTTGGGCATCAGCTCCAACGGCGTGGGGGTCTGACAGAGTTTCACGCGTGGGAAGAGGGCGAGATGCATCTTGCTGTCCTCATTTTTGT
>CAIZGT010000761.1 GCA_903932545.1 uncultured Rhodospirillales bacterium | reverse complement strand
GCCGGCACCATCACCTGCAACTACGATGGGTACGCCAAGCACCGCACCACCATCGGCGCGGGGGTATTTGTTGGCACCAATTCCGTGTTGGTTGCGCCGGTCTTGCTTGGTGATGGCGCGTTCACCGCCGCGGGCAGCGTGATCACGCATGACGTGGCCCCGGACGCGATGGCATTCGGCCGTGCGCCGCAAATCGACAAACCCGGCCGTGCCGCGCAGTTTCGCGCCAGCAAGCGCAAATCCTAGGACATCAGACTATGTGTGGCATCGTCGGCGTCATCGGCACCCAACCGGCTTCCCCTATTTTGCTCGATGCGCTGCGTCGCCTCGAATATCGCGGCTACGATTCAGCGGGCATCGCCACGCTGGCCGGTGGTGCGATTGATCGCAGGCGCGCGGAGGGCAAGCTGGTCAATCTCGCCAACCTGCTCGACACGTCGCCGCTCGCCGGCAAAACCGGCATCGGCCACACGCGCTGGGCCACGCATGGCGCGCCCACCGAGAGCAACGCGCATCCGCACGGCACCACCCGCGTCGCCGTCGTCCATAACGGCATCATCGAGAACCATGCCGAACTGAAGGCCGAACTGATCGCCGAGGGGCAGATTTTCTCCACCGAGACCGACACTGAAACCGTGGCCCAACTGCTTGATCTCTATCTGGCGCGCGGCGTGGCGCCGATAGAAGCCGCCGCACTGACTTTCAAGCGCCTCGAAGGGGCTTATGCGATTGCAGTGATTTTTGCCGGCCATCCCGACCTGATGATCGGCGCCCGCCACGGCGCGCCGTTGGCGGTGGGATTCGGTGAGGGCGAGATGTTCCTTGGCTCCGATGCGCTGGCTTTGGCTCCGCTGACCCAGCGCATCGCTTATCTGAATGACGGCGATTGGGTGGTGGTGCGCGCCGATGGGGCGCAGTTCTTTGATCTGCAAGGCCATGAAGTGCAGCGCGAAATCCGCCGCACCGCCCTCACCGGGGCGGCTGTCGGCAAGGGCAATTTCCGCCATTTCATGGAAAAGGAACTGCACGAGCATCCGGCGGTGATCGGGGACACGCTGCACCAGATGGTCAATCCCGCCACCCGCGCGGTGGGCCTGCCGCCTTTGCCGTTTGACCTCTCGAAGATCAACCGCATCACCATGAGCGCGTGCGGTTCAGCGTTCTACGCGGGCCTTGTGGCGCGGAGTTGGTTCGAGAACGTGGCTGGCATCGCGTGTGATGCTGATGTTGCCAGCGAATTCCGTTATCGGACGCCGCCAATGGAGCCGGGCGGCATGGGGCTGTTGGTCTCGCAATCCGGTGAGACGGCCGACACGCTGGCGGCTTTGCGCTACATGAAATCCGCCGGGCAGCATATTCTCAGTGTGGTGAATGTGCCGGAATCGAGCATGGAGCGTGAGTCAGACGCCGTGCTCGCCACGATCGCCGGGCCGGAGATTGGAGTTGCCTCCACCAAGGCGTTCACCGCGCAATTGGCGGTGCTTGCTTGCCTTGTGCTGGCCGCCGGTCGTGCGCGCGGGACGATCTCGGCCGCCGAGGAGGCCCGCCTCACCGATGCGCTGCTTGAAGTGCCGGGCCGGGCCGCCGAAATTTTGGCGCATGACGCGCAAATCATCCGCATCGCCGCCCGCGTGGCGGAGGCGCGAGACGTGCTGTATCTCGGGCGCGGCTCGTGCTTCCCGATTGCGATGGAAGGCGCGTTGAAGCTCAAGGAAATCAGCTACATCCACGCCGAGGGCTACGCGGCTGGCGAGATGAAGCATGGCCCGATCGCGCTGATCGACCGCAACGTGCCGGTGATCGCCATCGCCCCTTCCGGGCCATTGTTTGAAAAAACCGCCAGCAACCTGCAAGAAGCCGCAGCGCGCGGCGGCCAGTTGATTGTGTTCTCTGACGAGGAAGGTGCGGCCAAGTTGGCGGGCATCGCGGTGGAGACGGTGATTTTGCCGCGTGTGGACCCGTTCGTAGCACCAATCCTCTACGCCATTCCGGTGCAGTTGCTCGCCTACCACGTGGCGGTGCTCAAAGGCACCGATGTGGACCAGCCGCGCAATCTGGCAAAATCCGTTACGGTGGAATGACGCGGCATAAAATACACATCAGTGTAGGATGAGTGTTTTCCGAGCCTGATATTCAATGTGCTTCTGAAGCGATTATAGCCTCAACTATATCGCAGCAAATTCAGAATCATATTTGAATTAAGGAAACCACTATGCGTGCATTTCGACTGGCTACTGCGCTGTTACTCACCCCAATGGCGATGGTTCCCATCGTGTCAGCCCATGCTCAGATCAGCATCGGGATTGGGCTGGGGATCACCCAAGCACCGCCTTATCTGCCGGATTACGACCAGCCGCCGATGCCAGAGCTCGGCTATATCTGGACGCCGGGATACTGGGCCAACAGCGGAGACGGCTATTACTGGGTGCAAGGCACGTGGGTGCAGCCGCCAGAACCAGGCATGTATTGGACGCCGGGTTACTGGGGCTGGCACGACGGGATTTACCTGTTCAATGTCGGCTATTGGGGACCGGAGGTCGGATATTACGGCGGGATTGATTATGGCTATGGCTATAACGGCTATGGCTACCAAGGTGGCGAGTGGCGCGGGCGGAATTTCTCGTATAACCGCTCGGCCAACAATTTTGGACGCTACCGTCCCGACAATTCCTATGACCGCGCAACCGGCGGGCGGCAGCGCGATGGCGAGCGACCGAGTTTTAATGGACCGCGCGGGGCAGCGGCGCGGCCAACGGCACAAGAGGAGTCCGCCGGTCGCCAGGGCCATATGCAGCCCACCGCACAGCAAGCTCAGCACGCGCAGGCGGCTGGGATGGACCGCGAATTGCGCGCCACGGTGAACGGCGGTCATCCTGGTGCCGCCGCGACGGAGCGGCCACGTCAGATCAACGGCAATGCCGCACCGGGCCCGAACATCGCGCAACCGCAGCGTGAAGGCCCGCAGCAGCGACAGGGCGCTGTGCCGTTGCCGCAGCACGACGCAGCACCGCAACCACAGCAGCGCGGGGGCCAGGGTCAGCCACAGCGAGAGGCTCAGCCTCAGCCTCAGCCGCGCCAAGCGCCTGCGCCGCAACTGCCGCATGAAGCCGCCCCGCCGCCACAGCCACAGCCACAACATCAGGCTCCGGCCGCTCAGGTTCCGGCCCCTCAGGCTCAGCCACAGCGTGAGGCTCCACCCCAGACGCCGCAACGCCAAGCGCCGCCGCAACAGCCGCAACATGAAGCGGCGCCACAGCAGCAGCATCAGGCTCCGCCGCCGCAGGCTCAGCCACAGCGCGAGACGCCGCCGCCGCAGCCGCAGCAGCATCAAGCTCCTCCTCCTCAGCCTCAGCGCCAAGCTCCGCCGCCGCAAG
>CAIZGT010000760.1 GCA_903932545.1 uncultured Rhodospirillales bacterium | reverse complement strand
GCGTTGAGCCAGATCCTCACGCTCTACACCACACCGGTTGTGTATCTCTATCTGGAAGCCTTGCAGCGCAAATTGTCGCCGCGCCGCCATGCGGTGATGCCGAGCTTGGCGGAAAAAATGGGAACCGTGGGCGATTAGCCGCACCCCACGTGATAAAAAAGGCCGCACCCGAACCCGGATGCGGCCTTTTTTATCGTCAAGGCGGGGCGAAAATTATTCGCCCTCTTCCTCTTCTTCCTCGTCTTCGTCCTGGTGATCGTAATACCAGTCCAGCACGTCGTCGTGGAAATCCGGGTCTTTCAGCAGACGCATCGCCAGCGCCAGGATGATTTCCTGAGCGGCCGGCATCTCTGTTGCGTCGGGCTCAAGCTCGCTGCCGGCCACCACGCGAACCGACATCTGACCATCTTCTTCGCCGATAACCAGAGCCACTTCGCCCGGTTCAAGATCGACACTGGTGACTTCAGTTTCCGCCATAACGTGTTTCCTTCCGTGCCGTGTATGTGCTCCCTCCCCTAGACCATGCAGGCGGCGGAAGAAAGCGCACAAACGCAGTCATGTGCCGCTTTCCACACTGAAAATCGCTGCCCCCCCAAGCGAGACTTGCCCTGAAATCCAAGCCACGCGACATTGCCAGACAAGCTCGGCATCCTATGTCTGAGCGGGAACAATCTATGGAGGACAACCCCCATGCCTGAGAACACCAACAGCAACCGTCGCGATCTTCTCAAAACCGGCCTGGGCCTGGTGGCCGTGGCCGGAACGGTGCTCAGCACCGGCAAGGCGAAGGCAGATGACAAGCTCGCCCATGAGCTGGTGCAGTATCAAGAAACGCCGAAGGACGGCGCGCAGTGCTCCAAATGCGCCCAGTTTCAGGCTCCAGCCGCCTGCGCCATCGTTGCAAGCCCAATCGCAGCAACCGGCTGGTGCGTGGCCTACGCACCGAAGGAAGGCTGATCACCCAATCGGGTCGCAGCAACAAAAAAGCCGATGCGATAACTTCGCATCGGCTTTTTTGTGGGCGCCTCGTGCCGACCTTACGGCATCGCAACCGGCGCGGCCGACAGCGTGCGCAGATACGCAATCACGTTGGCGCGGGTCTGGGCGTTGGCCACACCCGCGAACGACATCTTAGTGCCAGCCGCGAACGCCGACGGCTTGGTAAGCCAGGCGTTCAGCTCATCAAAGCTCCAATTGCCGCCCTTGCCCTTCAGCGCGGCAGAATAAGCGAAACCCTCATGCGCCGCTTTTGGTGAACCCACGACGTTGTAAAGATTCGGGCCCAGGCCGTTCTTGCCGCCTTCGGTGAACGAATGGCAAGCAACACAGCCGAGCTGCATCGTGCTCTTCTGCCCCGCCGCCACATCAGCCTTCGCCAGCAATGCCGGCAGCGGCTCATCCGCAGCTGGCGCCGGAGCGGCGGCTGCGGTCGTCGTAGCCGCGGCAGCCGGAGCCGCTTCCACCTTCACAGCAGCAGGCATCGGCAGCGGCTTCGCTTGCAGCGTGTTCAGATACGCAATGATATCAGCGCGTTTCTTGTCATCCGCCACGCCCGCAAACGACATCTTGGTGCCAGCAGCATAGGCGGCGGGCTTGAGCAACCACTTGTTCAGTTCGTCAAAGTTCCACTGCCCACCCTTGCCCGACAATGCGGCCGAGTAGCTGAAGCCTTCGCGCCCACCTTGCTTGGCGCCGAGGACGCCGTAAAGATTCGGCCCAACGCCCGCCTTGCCACCCTCGTTCACCGAGTGACACGCAACGCAGCCCACGCCCTTGAACGCGGCAGCACCAGCGGCTGGGTCGGCTGCGGCCAGCAGATTGCCAAACGGCACCACCGGCGCTGCAACAGCCACCACAGCACCAGCCGCCTGCGGCAGGTCGATTTTCAGCACCGAGTGTTCAAGCTTGTGTTCGGGAACCAGCAAATTGCTCACGCGGCCCGCCACGAAGAATGCAATGCCGGACACCAGCACGGCGGCCACGGCCTTGTTGATCTGCATGGTATCCATCGACATCACCTTCTTGCTGAACATGGATCCCCCAGCAGCGCCAGGGTCAATCCTCGCAGCTTATATAATCTGCTCGCCGAACAGGGCAATTCCCCATCTGTCGATGATGCTTCGCACACGCAAAAAAAGCGCCGCTTCCTCGAAGGAAAGCGGCGCTTTTTGTCGCGATGATGCGGGCGTGACCGCTACGGGTAAGGATGCGCCGAGGACGACACAGTTTGCAGCTCCGGAAAATCCTTCGCCATGCTCACACCATAGAGCGGTTTATAAACACCCTGGTGGCAGGTGGTGCAGTTCACCTTCGCCACGTCCCCCATCGGACCCTTGCGATAATCCGGGAAAACTGGGGCCAGGGGGTCCATATACCCGTTGTTCATCTCACGCACCATGCGGATGCCATACCAAGCGGTCACACGTTGCGGCGGGCTCTGCGACCAGTCGCTGAAGGCACGTGAGTTGTGGCAATAGGTGCAGTTCACGCCCAAAGACGAGGACATGTGCATCATTAACGCATAGGTCCAATCCGTCTGCTGGATCGAGGAGCGATCCGTCCCAGGCAACGCCACAGTGGATTGCACGCGGATATTTTGCGCGCCTTCCAGATAAGGCGTGAACGGATCCGACGGAAGAGATGCCACCGCAGCCTGTGTCACCGTTGTCGGATGGGCGATACCGAAATTCATCGCCGCAAAGCCCATACCGCTATCACTGCCCGGTGCCGGGGTGGCATTGGTCCACACATTCGCAGGAATGTTCAGCCCACGATGGCAGGTGTAACAAGTCACGCCAGTCGCAACCACGTGCTGCGTCCAGTTTTGGTTGATGTTCTGCGTCATCTGCAACATCCGCCGCGCCACAACTTTGGTGTATTTGCTGTCCTCAGCCAGATTCGCCGGGTTGTGACAGTAATTACAGCCCTGCTGCGGTGCCACCCATTGCGTCACCGAAGCCATCAGCCTGGTGAACTGGCCCACGCTGAGATCACCCAGCACCTGCACGTTCTTATACACCGCCGACGCTTTCGGCCCCACGGCCGGCAATTTCGGCAGATAGGTTGGCACCTTGTTCGCCGCAGCCGTTTTGGCAAGATCGCCGTCGTTATACACCAGCCCCATCGCCACCCCGCGCGGCCCATGCTGCACGGTCTCGATCATCGGTTTCTGGAAGCCGAACACCATCGGAATGACGAGGAAGGCGGCACCAATGCCCACCAACCCCAGAACCGCTGCTTTTATGCCGTAGTTCATTTCACCACTCCCAAGCTGGCCGCACCCGGAAGCGTGGCGGGATCAATCACCGGCCCCCAAAGCGTGGGATAAGATGCAGCGATGTGGTGCTTCACGCCCCACAGATACCAATTGTCCACCACAGTGCCGGTGAGCAGGATGCCAATACCACCCGTAATTGGGCAGAGAATGGCGAACCACAGCCCCCAACGGTGGAAGCTCTCAAACGTCGCGTTGAAGCCCATCGTCCAGCGCCAGATCAGCCCCGCACGCTCCGCCGCCGTGCCACGATCCACACTCTGTTCCACCTCGCGCTCCCCACCGAAGCGGCTCACCGCCAAAATGGTCGCACCGTGCATCGCAAAGATCAGCGCGGAGCCATACAGGAACACAATCGAGAGCATGTGGAACGGGTTGTAGAACAAATTGCCGTAGCGGATGGAGAACGATGCCGTCCAATCCAAATGCGGGAAGATGCCAAACGGAACCGCCTCAGACCAGCTCCCCATCAGCAGCGGGCGAATAAAGCCCAATACCAAATAGAGCCAAATCGGCGCAGCAAAGCACCAAGCGGTGTGCGTACCCAGACCAAGTTGAACCGCACGACGATAAATCCGCCCCCACCAGAGCAAAATCGACGCCGTCAGGAAGAAGCCAGCCACAAGCCACCAGCCGCCTTGATTCAGTGGTGGGAAATGCAGGCCATAGCCCGGAGCCGGCGGCTCCAGCGCCAGCCACGGCAATTGGCGGATGAACTGCACCGGGTCCCAATGGACCGAGGCCCACATGTTCAGCCCAATGATTTCAAAGGCGATCAGGAAGCACACCGCCGAGGCCACCCCCAGACCGCCGAGATAGATCGGCCCAATCTGCGCATCACCCAGCTTGCCCATCCAGTATTCGAAAATCGGCTCGCCTTGTGTGCGTGTCCAATTGCCGCGCGGCAGCGGAATGCCAGGCTCGTAATGGCCCCGCACCTGCACGCGGGTGAAGATGTTCAGGTATTCAGACATCGTTCCCGTCCTCCTGTGTCAGTGCCAAATCGGCAGGTTGAGCCACCAGCCCCACCATTCGGGCCAGCCGCGCGACCAGAACGGGCCGCTGATGATGATGCAGATCGCACTCCAAAACGCCGCCGACATCGCCAGAAACAGGCCCAGGCGGTGAATGCCCAGCGTTCCAATCGAGTAGCCGATGATGTCGCGGAAATAGGTGTTCTCATGCTCCGGCGCCTTCACCACCTGCCCCTTGCCGGGGTTGAGGGTGGACAGCACGAGCGCTGAGTGCAGCGCCAAGGCGAGGCAGTTCGTAAAGAAGAACGTAATCGCCAGCATATGCGCCGGGTTGTAGTGGAAGTGGAGATACTGATAGCCGGTGTTGGACACCCAATCGAGGTGGCTCAAAATCCCGTACGGGAAGCCATGCCCCCAAGCGCCCATCAGCACCGGGCGGATCACCACCAGTGAGACATAGGCGAAAATCGCCATGCTGAACGCGAACGGCACGTGCAAGCCCACACCAAGCTTGCGGCAGATTTCCGCCTGACGCAGCGCCCAGGAGACAAACGCCCCCACAGCACAGATCGTCACAATCTGCCAAATCCCGCCCTCTTTCAGCGGGGCCAGGCCCAGACCATATTTCAGGTCAGGCGGGGCGATGTTGATGCGCCACACATTCCAAGTGTCTCCCAACGAGGCACCATACAGAATCATGAACACACCAATGATGGTGAAGAACAACGTGGTTACGCCAAAGAAGCCTACATAAAACGGGCCGACCCAGAAATCGAACAGATCCCCGCCAACCAGCGTTCCACCACGTACGCGGTATTTCTTTTCAAAACTGAGCATCGCCATGGTCAGTCGCCTCCGTTAGCTCGGCGAGAATCTCGAATAGTCACCCCGTGCGCGCGGCAGCAGCACCGCGCGGCGGAGGTGGTTCCGGATGGAAGTTGCGCGAGCGCCCAACACCATCCGGGACCAAAAACCCATCAACTGCGATTACGGCTTGGAAGCCGGAAGCGGAGCTGACTGTGTCATCGTCATCCGACCCGCTGATGGGCCTTCCAACCAGTTGAAGCGATCCGTGCTCAACAGGATGAAGTGGATGAGAATTGCCAGTGAGAAGAGGAACACCGACATCGCGACGAGAATCCGACGCGGATCGAAAAGCAGCCAAATGCGCCACATATGAAGTCCCTCCTTAGACGAGTTGCGAAAGAGCGGTGGCGCTGTGGACGAGACCGTCCAACATCGCGTAGCCCTTCACGCTGGGGAGCCACGGACGCCACGACCACACCAAGATGTGCGCAACAACCGCCACCAAGGTGAAGCCGATGAAACCCGTGACGAAGAGGCCGTGGAATTCCTTGGCCTCCGTCTCAGTCAACCCTGAGGTCGACAGGTCTGTGCTTGCCATTTACGTAAGGTCTCCGAGGTATGGCCTCGCGGCCCTTACTGCGCTTATCCTGCGCAGCGAGGTGTGTCGTGGGGCGCCTAGCGTTGTGGGCCAAGGCGCGGCGCACCACGACGTATCGTGACCAAGGGGGGAGCCGAGGACACGATTTGAGACCGCGCGGGCTTTTGCCAGCAGCGCGGAAAGGGGTTTGATGACG
>CAIZGT010000759.1 GCA_903932545.1 uncultured Rhodospirillales bacterium | reverse complement strand
TCTGCCGTCCGCCCTTCCCGAGCCAACGCGGCTTGCGGCTGTGCAACTGCTCTGGGATGGGCAGGAGCGTTGTGTGTGAGTGGATGCACAAGCTCGGGGCGTCATCGACGGCAAAGTGGTGCGCGCGGGCGGGTTGCCGAAGATCGCCAATCTGGCGGGGTGGCACATGCCCGTCTGATCAAGCGGCCGTCGGCCCGCCCGGCCAGTTCAAACAGCCGCCTTGGGCGTGTTGGCGAATTGGTCATAGGCCTCCAGAGCCTTGGCTGCGTACATCACCGATGGCCCGGCGCCCATATAGATTGCCATGCCCATCGTCTCCATTACCTCATCACGCGACGCGCCAGCTTTGACGGCGGATTCAGCGTGAAACGAGATGCAAGCGTCGCAACGGGTGGCGACAGAGATCGCAAGCGCGATCAGCTCTTTGGTTTTGGTGTCCAGCGCGTTCGGTGCCAGAGCGGCGCGGGCAAGCGCGGTGAAGCTTTTCATTGCATCCGGCACACCGCCGCGTAGCTCTTTCAGCGGTGCCGACAATCCGGCCTGATATTCGTGCCAATTCTCATGCATCGCCTGTGTCTCCTTGGTTGGATCGAAGCGCCCAGCTGGTTACCCATTTCTGCGTGCGATGAGGTCGATCAGTGCTGACTTGCCGGCATGACCCGCCCCTTCGTGCAATTCCGCGTCATAGGTGGATAAGTGCTCGATCTGCATGTTGGCAAACTGGGCGCGCAGCAGTTCGGGCGTGTATAGATTTTCAACCGCAGAGGGGCCGCCCGTGCCATATTCGATCTGCTTCGGCGTATAGCCGTGCAGCAGAAGCAGGCCGCTCGGCTTGAGTGCCTCACACATCTTGCCGAAGATGTATGCCCGCAGATCCGGCGCGGCGAACTGAATGAAAATTGCCACCACAACATCATACGGCCCACCTTCCCAGTTCCAGTCGGCGAGATCCGCCTCAATCGTGGTGAGCGAGACGCCACGCGACGCCGCGAGTTTTTGCATCTTCGCCAGACCCGGTGCCGAGAAATCCACCGAGACAACCTCACATCCAAGTTCGGCCAGAAACACTCCGTTGCGGCCCTCCCCGTCGGCGACCATCAGAACCTTCTGGCCGGGCGCGAACAAGCCGCGTTGGCGTGCGAGAAAGGCGGCGGGATCGGTACCGAAGACATAGTCCGCCGTCCCGAAGCGGGCATTCCAGCGTTGGCGTTCGTCAATCTGCCTCATTTCGTTCACCTAAACATTAACACGCTTGCCCGCGCAGATCAGCGGAACGCCCGCCCAGCCGGACAGCCAAGAGCCTTGAAAACGATCGCTGCCGGGCAGAAGCCGGTGACGCTGGACTGGAGCATGTTCAGCCCAACAAAGCCGGTCAACAGCAGCCAGACCGGCCCATAGAACCAAACCAAAGCGGCACTCAGCAGCACCATGCAAGCAGCAAACGCTAAAACGGCTCGGTCGATATTCATCGGTCATGCTCCGGTCGCAACGCCAAGTGTCAGCGGATGCTGCGATTATCGTTGACAATATATTCAAACTCTCGAATATGCGCAACTATGAATATAGAAGCTATCTCTCCTGATCTTGCGAGCATGAGCGCTGCCGCTGATGCGGCCAGCGACTTGTTGAAATCATTAGCCAACCGCCATCGCCTGCTCATCCTTTGCCAGCTTGGCGATGGCGAACGCTCGGTGGGGGAACTGGCCGCTTTTATCGGCATTCGCGATGCCACCGCCTCCCAGCATCTCGCGCTGTTGCGCAAGGATGGGCTGGTGAGTGCGCGGCGGGAGGGGCAGACAATCTGGTATTCGGTCGCCTCCGCCCCGGCGCGGGAGGTGTTGGCCGCGCTCTATCGAATTTATTGCCAGCCGGAACGGCTGTGCGAACCCCAGCACGCCCCCACGATCAGCGAGGCCATTCTCTCATGAACAAAATCGTCAACCTCACCCCCGCACAACTCGCCGAACGCTTGCGGGCGGGCAGCGTCACGCTCATCGACGTGCGCGAGGCGCATGAACATCACGATGAGCGGATCGAGGGCGCATTGCATATGCCACTGTCCAACTTCAACCCTGCCGCCATTCCGCAAGATCCTCAAAAACCCGTGGTGTTTCATTGCGCGCGGGGCGGTCGTTCTGCGGACGCGGTTGGTCGGTGCCAGCAAGCTGGGCTGACAATCAACACGCATCTCGCTGGCGGCATTGGCGCGTGGACATCCTCTGGTCTTCCCACATTGCGCGCGCCTCGCAAGCCCGGCCTGCTCGCCCGCCTGTTCGGAGGCAGATGATGCGCCCAGCGTTTCTGCTCGCGCTCCTGCTGGTGGGCGCCTCCGGTTCGGCGCTCGCGGCAGAGTTCATCGTCCATCCGGTGCAGTTATCCGACGAGAAGGCGGTGTTCGCCACTGTCGAGAGCCGCAACGTCGTACCAGCTCGCGCCCGCATCGGCGGCACCGTCGTGGAACTCACAGTTCATGAAGGGGATGCGGTGAAGCAGGGCCAGATCATTGCTGTGGTCAGCGACCCGAAATTGCCGCTCCAGATTCAGTCGTTGGATGCACAGTTTCAGGGCGCGCAATCGCGGCTGGCGCAGGCGCAACTCGATCTGTCCCGCGCACAGAGCCTGGCACGCACCGGCGCGGGCTCTCAGGCGACATTCGATGCCGCCGCCACGGCTGCCCGCGTGGCGCAATCCGGCCTCAACAGCTTGCAATCGCAGCGCGACGTCGCGCGCGCGCAATTGGCTGAGGCGGCAGTGCTCGCCCCCGCCGATGGGCGTGTGCTCGACGTGCCGGTCATCAACGGCAGCGTGCTGTTGCCGGGCGATGCAGTGGCGATTGTGGCCGAGCGCGATTACCAGCTCCGCCTATCAGTGCCGGAGCGGCATGCACAGTTGCTGCACGGCGGGGATGTCGTGCGCATTGATGGTGAGGAATTCGGCCAGAAGGTGCCAAGTTTCGGTAAAATTGCGCTGATTTATCCGCAAATTCAGGATGGCAGGGTGCGGGTGGATGCCGCCGCCGCTGGGATGGGTGATTACTTCGTCGGCGAACGTATCCGGGTGTGGATTTCCGCCGGATCACGCGCCGGTTTCGTCATCCCGCAGGGCTTTGTCACCACAAAATTCGGCGTCGATTACGTCCGGCTCCGCACCGCCGCGGATCGGGTGATCGACATCCCCGTCCAGCGCGGCCAAGCCGCATTGCGTCCAGACTTGGCAGATGGACTTGAAATCCTGTCCGGTCTTGCCGATGGCCAAACCTTGGTGTCTCCATGAAGCTCGGCTTTTCGGGGTTTCTCACCCGCGCCTCGGTCGGCTCCCCTCTCACACCGCTGTTCCTCTTGGTG
>CAIZGT010000758.1 GCA_903932545.1 uncultured Rhodospirillales bacterium | reverse complement strand
GCCAGTCGATGGCTAACATCACGGCTTTCGCGTTGGACAGGAATTCCGGCTTCTGTGTGTCGTTGATCTTGCCGATGAACTCCACATCGCCGGATTTGAGAAGATGCGCCACTTCGCGGTCGAAATACTCCTGATCCGCCTTGTCGATCTTCGCCGCCACTTTGAGCGTGATGCCGCACGCCTGAGCAATGCGAATTGCGCGCTCAATGCCCTTCTCCGGCGAAATACGGCCAAGGAAGGCAAAATACGGCTTGCCGCCCTTGTTCGGCTGCGGCGTCAGCAAATTCTGCGGCATGCCGTGATACACCGTCGCAGCCCAACCCAAATCCGGCACCGGCGTGCGCTGGTTGTTCGAGATCGACACCAGCGGTGCCTCGGGGAACATCCGATACACCGCCGCGAATTCCGGCAGGTCCAAGCGGCCGTGCAGCGTCGTCACGAACGGCACGTCCTGGCGTGAGAACAGCGAATTCGGCCAGTAATCCACATGGAAATGCAGCACATCGAACTGGTCGCTGCGCTGACGGACATATTCCATCAAAATCGCATAGGTGCTCACCCAATCCTTGATATTTGGATCAAGACGCAGCGCCTGCGGCCACACCGGCTCCAGCTTGGCAGAGGTCACGCTATCACCGCTTGCGAACAGCGTGACCTCATGCCCCAGTTCAACCAGAGCCTCGGTGAGCGAATACACAACGCGCTCGGTGCCGCCATAAAGCTTGGGGGGCACGGCTTCAAACAGCGGCGCGATCTGGGCGATACGCATGGAACATGGCCTTATGGCGAGAGTGAGTACAACGCTTGCCTAGAAGCCGATTGTGGCGAAAGAACGCAAGGGTGGCGGTCGAATTTGGGCAGCAAAAGCGACACTGCCATGATTTGGGGAGTAAAGGCGCTTGCCTGAGACAACACTGCATTTGGAGCCGCCGGAAACCGCAGATGCGGCATGGTGCCTCAGCGCATATTTCGCCGAACTAGCGGTCATTCTTAACGGCGGCTTTGATCCCGCCCGGGCACAGCCGGTTGATCTGGAAGACATGCGCCCGCCGAAAGGCTGGTTCATCCTGGCCCGCATCGATGGCCAGCCCGTTGGCTGCGGCCTCCTCAAGCGCGTCGATGCCGCCACTGGAGAAATCAAGCGCGTCTGGACCGCGCCCAACGCACGCGGCCAGGGCGTTGGCCGCGCGGTGATGCAGGAATTGGAGCGGATCGCGCGCGATGCCGGTTTCCAACGGGTTCGGCTCGACAGCAATGCAGAGTTGGCAGCAGCCCAAGTGCTGTATCGCCGCTTGGGCTATCAGGCTGTGCCGCGTTTCAACGACGATCCTTATCCCACACATTTCTATGCGCGCGAGCTTTAGGCAGCGGCTTCACCAAACGTTAATCAATCTTGCTTAGCCTTGTGTTGTGTTGCGGCAGGGGTCGGCGGATGAAGCCGAAGCGCCGCTTGGCAAAAAGGCGGCAAAATTCATGCAAAAACGGCGATGCGGTCTTCTGTTGGGCAGCCTGCTTCAGGCGGCGATATTTGCCTTTGGTGCCAATGCCCAAAGCCCATCAGGCCAGTCTGCCCCGTCACCAACCCAGCTCAACCTGCTCTATACCGCTGAGCTATGGCAAAATGCACAAGGCGGCCTGCGTCGCGGTGCCTCCTACATGAACAACGTCGATGTCCAGCTGCGCATCGATACCGATGCCGCCTTTGGTTGGACCGGCGGGCGCTTCTGGCTTGAAGCCTTCTATGAAAACCACACCTCAACCGGGGCACAGTATGTTGGCGCTGTGGACCAACAGAGCCCGATTGATGCGGCCTCGAAATTCGACACGATCAGGCTCTACCAAGTTTATTACGACCAAACTTTTGGCAGCACCGATGTGTTGTTCGGTATCTACGATCTGGAGACGGAGTTCTCTGTCACCAAGCCGATGTCATTGTTTCTGAGCAAGAACCTCACCTGGAACACCGCGCTCGACCAATCCGGCACCATGCCACACAACGGCTCCATCGGGCCGGGGAATTACCCCTATACCCCGCTGGCATTGCGCGTGCGCCAAGCGTTGAGCCATCAGATCAGTGTTCAAGCCGTGATTGCGGATGCGGCGGCGGACAATCCTGCCCGCCCAGCATCCAACGGCGTCTATATCTCGCCCCGCTATGGCGCGTTGGGAATTGCCGAACTGGATTACACACCCAGTTCCACCACCAAGCTGATGGCAGGGCTATGGGAGATGACATCCAAACTGCCATTGAACACGCCATCTGCTCAGCCCCGCAGCACATATGGCCAGCAGGGCGTCTATGTCGGTGGTACCACCCGCCTCTATGCCCCCGCCAATCGACGCGGATTGGATGTGTTTTTCACCTACGGCGCGTCCTCGCCACAGGTGACGAACACGGTGCAATCGTTCAATGCCGGATTGGTCTATACCGGCCCGTTCGACACTCGGCCGCATGACAAGATCGGGCTGTCGCTCAACGAAAATGTGACACCTGCATCATATCGTCAGGCGCAGCGCGCCAATGGGCAATTGGTTGGCAGCAATGAAACCAGCTTCGAAGCCACTTATCGCGCCCGCGTGACAGATTGGCTCACGCTGCAGCCAGACGTTCAATACATTATCAACCCCGGCTACAACCCCGCTTTCAAAGACGACCTTCTGGTCGGTCTGCACTTTGAGATCGGTCATTTGTTCGACCTGTGATCGGGAGATTTCATATGCCACTCCACGCCAATCTCCTGCGTCGTCGCATTTTGGCATTGCTCGTGCTGGGCTGCCTCGCTTTGGCCTCAGCCGCACAGGCACGCGGCGGTCAGGCCGCTGATGATTGTCCGCCCGGCAGCAAAGACCCTGATTGCAAGGTTGATGCGCGCCAACCTTAAGGCCGCAATGCCACCACGCACCACAGCCAAGCCTTGCCAAAGGCACATCCGTTGATTGAGGCGTCCTTGATGTCGAAATTATTAAACGCCAAGATATCGACGAAAATTCTGCTCCTGCTCGGCTTGTTTGCGCTGGTTTCGCTGGGTGCCACGGTGTTTACCACCAGCAAAATGCGCTTCATCGACGATGCCTACGGCACCCTGATCGACGGCCCAGTGCGCGCAAATCTTGCCATCGCACGGGCCAACCGTAATTTGGTCTATATCAACCGCTCGATTTATCGCCTGCTGACCGAAGTGAGCGCCGAGGGCAATCAGCAAGCCGCGCAAGAGATCACGGACGCCGAGGGCTTCTTCACCAAGCAGCTCAAAGCCGCCACCAAGGCCATGCCAGATGAGGCGACGGCGATTGGGCAAATTGCCGTTTCCTATCAAACCGCTATGGCAGGAGCCTGCAGCGAAACACTCAGGCTTGGCAACTCGCTCTCTGAGACCGACAAAAAAGCCGCCGCCGCACAGATGCGCAGCTTATGTGACCCGGCATTGAATGATCTGATGGAGCGGATCAGCGCCTTGACCAACAAAATCATCAAAATCAATGCGGCTGCTTCGGATGCTGCGCTTGGTGTCACCAACCATACCATCCGCATGACCTATATCCTTTTGCTCGG
>CAIZGT010000757.1 GCA_903932545.1 uncultured Rhodospirillales bacterium | reverse complement strand
GGCGGACACGTTCAATCGTGCCTTCGAGCCGGAAGTGCTGCGCGCCGCGCTGCGGGTGCTGCGCGCGGCGGGGTTCCGGGCGATTATGCCCGAAGCCGAGGGCGGGCCGTTATGCTGTGGCCGAACCTATCTTGCCACCGGCCAAGTGGATCGCGCCCGCGCTGAGTTGCTGCGTCTGCGCGCCGCGTTGGCGGGCGATATTCCGGTGATCGGGCTGGAGCCGTCTTGCCTGTTCACCCTGCGCGACGAGTTGGAGGCGCTGCTGCCGGGTGCGGAATCAGCGCAGCTTGCGAGCCGGGCGATGCTGCTGGGCGAGTTCCTGGCGCAACATAAGCCCGCCTTGGTGCTCAAGGCGATGAACACCGTGGCGCATGTGCATGGTCACTGCCATCAGAAGAGCTTTGGCGCGTTTGCCCCGGCGCTCGACAGCCTCAAGCAAATTCCAGGGCTTGAGGTGAAGCCGATTGCATCGAGTTGCTGCGGCATGGCGGGCAGTTTCGGCTATCAGTGCGAAACCCAGGAAATTTCCCACGCAATGGCCGAGGCGAATTTGCTGCCTGCGGTGCGCGCGGCGGCGCCGGAGCATGTGATTGTGGCCGATGGCACTTCATGCCGCCATCAGATCCGGGATTTGTCCGGGCGGGAGGCTGTGCACTCGGTGGTGCTGCTGGATAGGGCGTTGCGTTCATAGGGCGGAAGAGGCGAAGCCTGCCTCCGCCCCACGAATTTAAGCGGCCTGCACCACCCGCGCCGGGCCGTCGCCCTCGCGCACCAACTTCATCTCACGCTCATGCTGAGCAATCACATCATTGCGGTGCGCAATCGAGACGATGGTGGTGTTGGGCAGGCAATCACGCAGCATGGCAATGATCTCAGCCTCAGAATCCGAGTCCAGGCTGGCTGTGGCTTCATCCAGAAACAGCCAATCCGGCTGGATCAACAGCGCGCGGGCCAAAGCCAAACGCTGCTGTTCACCACCGGAAAGACGCTGGCTCCACACATCGGCGGTATCAATCTGGTCAGATAGCGGGCCCAAGCCCACACGCTCCAACGCCTCAACAATCTGTTGGTCGGAGAATTTCGCCGCCTCCGCCGGATAGCACACCGCATCCTTTAGTGTGCCTTGCGGAAAATATGGCCGTTGCGGCAGGAACAGATGCGTGCCGGCAGCGGCTTCCAACACGCCGGACCCGAATGGCCAGATTCCCGCCAAGGCGCGGAACAATGTCGATTTTCCGGTGCCGGAGCGCCCAGTGAACACGGTGGAATGGCCGTGATTGAGTGCAAGCTTATCTTGCGCCAACAGGACGCGCCCGGTGGGAAGGCGCAATTCGATATTATCGAGCGCGTAATCCAGCCCCTTGGCGCGCTTAACCTGCACGCCCTCGCTATAAGCCGCCCGCGCGGCATCAATCGCATCGCGGAACAGGATCAAACGGTTGATGGTGGCGCGATAGGCGGCGAGTTCAGCGTAGGAGGTGATGAACCAGCTCATCGCGCCTTGCACCGAGCCAAACGCGCCCGCCGTTTGCGTCAGCCCGCCGAGATCAAGGGTGCCGGCAAAGAAGCGCGGGGCGGCGACCACAATTGGGAAGATGCCAGACACCTGGGAATAGCCTGCCACCAAGCCGTTGAGCAGCTTGGTGCGCTGCATGATGCCCAGCCAATTGTCACGGATGGCAGTGAAACGGCTCGCCAAACCCTGCGATTCGCGCGCTTCACCGCCATAAAGCGCCACGCCCTCAAGGTTCTCGCGCAACCGGACCAACGAGAAGCGGAAATCTGCCTCCACGCGTTGCTGGCGAAAACGGAGGAACACCAGCTTCTGGCCAATCAGATGCGTCGCCAGCGTGCCGACCAGGGCGTAGCCCAACGCCGCCCAAACCATGAAGCCGGGGATGGTTACGCCCAGAATCTCCACCGGACCGGACAGCGTCCATAAAATGGTGATGAAGCTGAACAGCGTGACCACGTTGGATAGCAAATCAAGCGACAGGCCGAGCGTGTTGCCAACAAAGTCGCGCAAATCCTCGGCGATACGCTGATCGGGGTTGTCTGTGCCATCCGTGGCATTGCCGCCGGTTTGCAGGGAGATGCGGTAGTAGGCGCGGTCAGCCAGCCAATCCTGCAACAGATTGGCCGTCATCCATTGTCGCCAGCCGATTTGCAGCCACTGGTTGAGATAGGTTCGATAGACCGCAACAACGATATAGACGATTGCGATGCCCATAAATCCGGGCATGAAACCGCCCTTGCCGTTTTGCCAACTCAGCAGCAGATGGATGAAGCTGTCCCAATCCTTGTCTTGCAATGAGTTGTAAAAGGCGCGGTTACAGAAATTGAGCACGACATCCATGCCCACCATCGCCAAATTCAGCACGATGATGGCGGCAAGTTTGCCGCGTGCGGACCAACGCTCTTCGGATTGAAAATAAGGTCGCGCCAACCGCCACGCATCGCGCGGCAACGTCATAAGCGAGGGCTGCATTTTTTATCAGTCCTAAAGTTTTGGAGTTGGGAGAGCGAGGCGGATAACCCCACGCGCTTCGCCGGGCTCCACCCGTTTGCCTTTGCGCAGAATGTCGATCATGCCCGCCTCTGCCAGCCGGATCGCGGCGCGGCGCACAGCGGTGAGCTTTGTTTGCCAATCCAGCGCCAATGCCTGCGCCGCCTCGCTGGGGGCGATTGATTTGCCAACACCGCGTTCGGCAACCAGGCTGAGAATGGCAATCTCAACCGCACGCTCGCCAATTGGTGGCGGGGAAGGCGGATGGTCCACCATCAAAATAAATCCTGTTTCTGTGAGACTTTATGCATAACGCCAGCCAGCGTATGGCCGCTATCAAAAGCGGATTCAATGCGCGGCCCCAGGCAAAAATCACCACACGCGCCGATCCGCGTTGCCTCATCCCACAGGCATGGCTTGTCCAAAGCCTGCTCCACCAACGCATAGCGCCAGCGATGGGCTTGCAAGATTTCCGGCGCCGAACGCTGGCCGGTGACAGCGACAAATTGTTCCAAAAGCAAGCGCGCCACTTCGCTGCTGTTCTCTTCGAGATTGTCACGCGACCATTTGGCGCTGGCGTGCATCACCCAGGTCTCGGGGCTGTTTGGCTGCCCCGGGCGCGAAGAATTGCGCGAAATCCAGGCGAGCGGTGCGGTATCGGAGCGGATCAGGTCTGGCGCGTCGCAGCGTTGGGAGAAGCTGGCCATCACTGACCAGCAAGGCGCATAACGCGCTCGCGCCAGTTCGGCGGCAAAGCGGTGGCCAGCCGCGGCCAACAGGGTGACGGCCTGCGGCGACGGCATGGCCAGCACCACGGCGTCAAATGGTCCCACAACCTCCCCACCGAGGCGCGAGACGAAACCGGGCGAGGTGGCAGCGGCGGGAAACAGACTCAATTTGCGGTCTGCACTCACCCAGCCGACATGGGTTTGGTTAAGTAGGCGACATCCTTTGGCGGCGAGTTCTGCCATCATCGCGCGCGGCAGCGCGTTCATCGACGGAGCACCAACCCAGACGATGTCACGTTTGCCGCTCGCCGCTGGCCAATGGGCCATATGGCCTTCGACAGCCAAGCGGACGATCAGCTTGCCGAAATCCTCACCGCGCGCGTTTGCAAACTGGGCACCGTGATTGAAGCTGCTCTCCGCCAATCGCCGCGTGGCGATGCGCCCGCCAGGATTGCGGCCTTTGTCAAACATCGTGACCTGATAGCCAAGTGACACGAGCTCAGTGGCACAGGCAAGCCCGGCGATACCGGCACCGATCACTGCAACGGAGCTTTGGGACAACTGAATGTTCATGTGCCAAAGCTGGCCTATGCCGCTTAACACTGCAAGCCTTTGCGGATTACGCTTTGGTGGGCCAATCTCCATCACGGTCTGGCCCCGGCATGGTGGCGGAGTCGGGCGCGAACCAATGGCCTTGCGCCGCATCACAGCCAGACGCCTGCAACGCCTGCGACTGTCGTGCGGATTGCACACCATCGGCCACAACCTGCAGCGCGAGGGCGCGGGCGGCGGCAATAATGGCGCGCAGAATGGCAGTGTCTTCACGGTCCTGCGGCACATGGCTGAACAGAGTGTTGCTCAGCGTGAGAGTGGAAAGCGGCAGCCGACGCAAGGCGGCAAGACTGGTGGCGCCGGTGCCGAAATGCTCCATCGCGATGCTAACCCCCAAATCCCGAATGGCGCACAGGCACAGCAATTCATCTGCCCCAAGGTCTGCCAGATCCGGCTCGGCAAACCGCAACTCCAACCGATCGGGCGACAGGCCTGAGACATCCAGCGCCTCGGTGAGATACAGGTGCAGCAGGCTGTGATACTGCAACGCGCGTGGCACGCGCACCGAGACCAGCATCGCACCATGCGGCCACGAAGCCGCGGCGCGACAAGCTGCCAACAGCGACCATCCGCCGAGGCAAGCCGCCTCCCCAGCCTGTTCGGCCAGCGCATACAGGGCGTTGCTGTGCATCTGCTGCTGTCGCCGTGGCGCCCAGCGCAAGCGCGCCTCAGCGCCCAGAATTTCGCCGTTGTGCAGCGAAAAGCGGGGGCGGAACACCACGCTGATATGCTGCTGGAGGCGCGCTTGTTGCAATTCGCGCAGCCAACGCCGCCGCCGCGCCTGCTCGGCTCGTATGACCGGCCTCGGGCGGAAAAACTCCATCTGGCTCTCGGAGAGCGACGGCGCAGAGATTTGCATCGCGGGAACTGCCTTGTCTCACACAGGATCGAACAATCTCAATTTCCACCATCTTCCTTAACGCGCGATGAACGCCCCCGAAATTCCGCCATCGCATGAATGCGCAACCGCGTTAACCGAATCTTTAGGCGTTTGCGTCGAACATCGCGACAGGCAGCCCCCGCGTGTGGTGCTGGAAGGTGGAACATGTTGTCTGACCAAGTCGCGCCCCAATCCCGGTCTGAAATCGCGAGCAACACACCGCAAATCTGCCATTTGCTGCACCCGGTGTTTCACGCAGCACCCGGCGTGGCGTTTCGACGGGCCGCGGTGGATGGCGCATTGCTGATGGTAATGGCGCTGGGTGAGCGTGAGGCTGCGGTGCCGTTGCGCGCGATCCAGCGGGAGTTTCGCATCGCGGCAGACAGTGAAGACGGGCGCATGCTGGGTTTGATCGAAACCGCACTCGATCATGTGCCAACCCTGGCCCTAGGTGACGCGTTGCCGAGCGAAATCCTCACCGGCGCTGCGAGTTGGGAGCCAGCCCCGCATCATCTATGGCTCGCAGCGGCGCGGTTGCGCGCAGGTCTGCTGGAATGGTTGGCGCCAGGGCGGCATGAAATGCGGGATTCGGCGCAGATGATGGAAGCGTTGCGTTATCGAGTTCATACCCGGCCCAGAAAATAAGGCCGACTTCGAGCATTCCGAAGATGAGCCCAAGGAATGGCACCGCGATGATCGCAAATTCCAAGAGGGCTGCGCCATTTTCATTACGGCGAACTTTAATCAACCGGATTTTCAGCTTGCGGAGAGTGCTCTGCATTTCCTCGGCTCCGTTTCAGAACCCACCAAGCTTCAAAAAGGGGAGACGAGACTTGCCCCATTTATCAGACTGTGTAGCAACAACTGATTTTAATTGATTCTCGCCAAGCTGAGGCGCTAGCATGCAACCATCTGCAGAGTCGTATTCAAAATTCCGGCGATTTTATGAGATCAAGGACAATGGTCCACACCATTTGGAAGAATAT
>CAIZGT010000756.1 GCA_903932545.1 uncultured Rhodospirillales bacterium | reverse complement strand
GCTGAACAAGCCCGAGGTGCGCGTGGCGGTGGATATCGGTTCCACACATGATCTGTTCGCGCGCCGCATGTTGCCGAAATGCACGCTGATCGCGCTGAAAACCCCGGATGAGGCCACGCTTGCCGTGCAATCTGGCCGGGCTGATTGCGTGATCCAGGTGATCATGCTGTCGATGGTGAGCGTGAAGAAAAACCCAAATGTGGGCACGCTGATTGTGCCAACGCCACTACGTCAGCAACCCACATGTGCTGGTGTGCGCATTGATGGCGATCATCGCTTTCTGTCGTTCGTCAACAACTGGCTGTCTTACAACGGCTCGCTGCAAACAACGCGCGGCTGGATTGTGGACAATCTGGCGCTGGTCGGTATTCAGCCCGAGGATGTTCCGCCGCTGGTGCAGTTCTGACGGCTGGACGTGGCCTATCAATGGTCCTTCCACTTCCTTTGGCAATATCAGCCACTGATCTGGAAGGGTATCGGCGTGACCATCGGCTTCACCCTGCTCACCATTATCCTGGGCTTGCTGATCGGCACGCTGGTCGCACTTGGGCGGATGACCGGGCGGCGGCTGATCTCTGCGCCGTTGGTGGCACTGGTCGAGTTGTTCCGCTGCACGCCGGTGCTGGTGCAACTGATCTGGGTTTATTACGCATTGCCGGTGCTGGCAGGCGTTGAACTCAGCCCGTCCGAGGCGGCGATCATCACGCTTGGCCTGTATGGCGGCGCGTTTTATGCCGAGATCATTCGCGGCGGCATTGTCTCCATTGAGCAAGGCCAGTGGGATGCCGGGCGCGCATTGGGGTTGCGGCATTTTACTTTGATGCGCCGGGTGATCCTGCCCCAAGCCTTGCGCCGGATGCTGCCGCCGCTGGTGAACCAAAGCATTCTGCAACTGAAGAACACTTCGTTGGTCTCCGTGCTCGCGGTGCCGGATATTCTCTATCAAGGCCAACTGATCACCTCGGCCACCTACCGGCCTTTGGAGTGCTACACGATGGTGGCTGTGGTGTATTTTCTCATCCTCTACCCCCTTACCCATTTCGCCACCCGCCTCGAACGCAGCCTGGCGGTGGGCGCATGAGCCGGGGTCATGTGCTGGTGATCGGTGCCGGGATCGTCGGTGCGTGCTGCGCGATTGAGGCGCGGCGTGAGGGCTGGGAGGTCACCATCCTCGAACCCGGCGCGCCCGGCGGCACCCAGGCCGCGAGTTACGGCAATGGGGGCTGGTTCTCTCCCGCCTCGGTGGTGCCGATGTCGATGCCGGGGCTGTGGAGGAAGGTGCCGGGATTTCTGGCCGATCCGCTCGGGCCGCTCACCATCCGCTGGGCTTCACTCCCCAGCCTGCTGCCCTGGCTCTGGCGGTTCCTGCGTGCTGGGTCGAGTGTGGCAAAAGTGGAAGCCAAGGCGCGGCAGATCAACGCGCTCATCGCCGACTCGCCGGATCGTCACCTTGCTTTGGCGCGTGAGGCCGGAGTTGAGCAGCTGATTCAGCGCGCTGGCCTGCTCTACCCCTTCCCCACCCGCGCCGCCTTTGAGGCCGAGGCGCTGGCGTGGCGGTTGCGGGCACAAAATGGCGTGCGCTGGACGGAACTCAACGAAGACGAGCTCCGCCAAACCGAACCCGCCCTGGCGCGGCGCTATCGTTTCGCGGTGCGTGTTGAAGGCGGTGCCAATTGTCGCGATCCGGGCGGCTATGTCGCGGCTTTGGTAGAGTATGCCAAGCGCCTTGGCGTCGCGCGGATCACCGGGCAGGCTTTGGATTTTGTTATCGAAAATGCGCGTCTCAAAGGCGTGCAAACCAGTGCAGGCTTGATTGCGTGTGATCGTGCGGTGATCGCCGCCGGCATCGCCTCCGCCCGTCTGGCCGCTTTGGTGGGGGACCGCGTGCCTTTGGCAAGTGAGCGCGGCTACCATGTCCAGATCACCCATCCCGAAGCCGACCAGCGCCTGCCAATGATGCCGAGCGATGGCAAGATGGCCACCACGCAGATGCAGGCCGGGCTGCGCAACGCTGGGCAGGTGGAACTGGCCTCGGTTGAAGCCACGCCGAACTGGCAGCGGGCCGATGTGCTGCTTGCCCATTTGCAATCCGCCTATCCGCTGATGGCCGGCGATATCGCGCCCGAGCGCATCTCACGCTGGATGGGCCACCGCCCCGCCACACCCGACAGCCTGCCTGTGATCGGGAGATCACGCGCCACGCCAGATGTGATCCATGCCTTTGGCCACGGCCATATCGGCTTGGCCACCGCGCCGATCACCGCGCGCTTCGTGGCGGATATCCTGGCAGGAAAGCCCGCGCCGCCGGATTACGCAGCGACGCGGTTCTGAGCGGATTATTGCGCCTTGGTGGTCTCAACCGTTTGCTGCTTGAGGGCCGCAATCAAAGCACCCACATCATTGTTGTTGCGTGACAGGAAGGCGCTGTAATCGTTACGCTGGGTCAGACGCAGCGAGGTGCCCTCGGCGATCACATCAATGATCAGCGGCTGGCCGCTTTCGGTGCTGATCAACCAATCCACTTTCGCCGGTGCATTGTTCGGCCGCGCCACTTGCGAGCTCACCACAATCCCATCTTCGCGGGTGAAGGTTTTCTGGATGGAGATATCCACCCCAGAATATTCACCCACTTTGCTGGTGATGTTGCTGACCAAAACCCGATGGAATTGCTCAATATAGCTTTTCTGCTGATCCGGCGAAGCCGTGCGCCAAAAGCGGCCCAAGCAGAAACGGCCCACCGAGTTCACATCCACCATGCGCTCGATAATCGCCTGCAATCCAGCAGCTTTTTCAGGCATTGTGCCGGGTCCATTGACCACGCTGGTCAATTCGGCCACGGCCTTGGTCATGAACGCCGTGGCAGAGTCAGCACTGGCATCAGCGTGCGCGGATCGCGTGATTGTAAGCCCGGCAACAGTTGCAAACCACGCCAGCAAGTGGCGGCGGCTCGTGTTGCTGCGCGGCTTCGAAGACGTGGTCATGTCAGTTCCTGGCATCATTGTTTTTGCACCCCTGCCGACCCCGGCGTCTGATGCGGCTTGCGCATCTGCTCCGGGAACCATGCTGGAATGGTGTGTTCGTCGTAGTGACGGGTATCCTCAATCTGCGATTCGCGATGCTGTCGATACAAGCTTCGAATTGTTGCATATGGGTCCAATGCCTGAGACGTGATCTTGTCCAAATCGTCAAGCAAGCTCGAACGTGTATCCAAGGCGCTGATACCAATCCGAGCATAGCCCAGATCCGCGTCAACCGCACCGTGACCAACCCAGGTGAACGGATTGATCAGCGAATCCAGCCCCATGCCGATGCCTTCGCGCGGGCTCGAGGGGCCAAACACCGGCAAATAGATATAAGGACCGCTGGGCACGCCATACAGCGCCAGCGTGGTGCCGCTATCGGCATCGTGGTCGGGCCAGCCGAAATCGGTCGCGACATCAAAAATCCCACCGACACCAAGGGTGGAATTCACCACAAAGCGCATAAAGCTGTCACCGGCGCGCCGGGGCTTGGCTTCAAACATGTCGTTAACCCACTGCACCGGCAAACCCATATTTGCCAACGCATAATGGGTGTGGGTGCGAACAACCTGCGGCAACGCATCCCGGTAAACGATTGCCAACGGGCGAATCAAATACGTGTCGAGCGTGCTGTTAAACGCATAAATCTGACGATTGGCCGGCTCAAACGGGTCGTTGGTTTCGTTGAATTCGGCCACCGCATCCGGATCAGACGCGGGCGGCGGCGTGGCGCAACCACTCAACGCACTGAATGAAACAACGATAACCGCTGACAGAAGCCATTGTTTCAGCGACCATTTCCGGTCTGCCCGTCGCAAATGTCTGTTCAAACCAGTCATGACAATCCCTGCATCTGAAGCGCCAAAAGCAAGATAAAAATGCTCAACCAGCCCCGTCGGCCAATCGGCAACCTCGAACCGCACCATGATCTAGGCGTGATCAGGCGCTCCGACCAGTGGGAGCAAACGGATTTGTCGGCCTCGCGTCAATCCCATGATGCCGATTTGGCGCACAATGTGTCATCGCGGGGCGCTTGCGTGGATATCGTAAAACCCATAAAGAAATCTTTATGAGTTCAGAATCCCCTCTCCCGCCCTCCTCCTCCGCAATGCCCAGCGCTACTGTATCCAGCGCCACTTTGCCCAAGGCCACTTTGCCAGAATGGCTGCGCGGGCCGCGTTTTAGCGGGTTGCCGCCGCTGGATGCCACCGCGGCTCCCCCCGCGCTGTCATTTGAGTTCTTCCCACCGCGCACTGAGGCGCTGGAGACCCAGCTTTGGGCCTGCATTCGCCGCCTGGAGCCGCTGGCACCGCGCTTCGTCTCCGTCACTTATGGCGCTGGTGGCTCGACGCGGGAACGGACGCATCAAACCGTGGCGCGGATTGTGGCGGAAACCAACCTCACCCCCGCCGCCCATCTCACATGTGTCGCTGCCTCGCGCGGCGAGGTGGATGACGTGGCGCGGATGTATTGGGATGCCGGTGTGCGCCATATCGTCGCCTTGCGTGGTGATGTGCCCGGTGGTGGCGCGTATGAAGCGCATCCAAACGGCTATGCCTATGCAGCCGATTTGGTGGCCGGACTCAAGCGAATTGGTGATTTTGAAATCTCCGTGGCCGCTTACGCCGAAACCCATCCCGAGGCGGCAAGCCCCGAGGCCGATCTCGACAACCTCAAGCGCAAGCTGGATGCCGGGGCGACGCGAGCAATTACCAATTATTTCTTCGACACCGATGTTTATCTCCGCTTTCTCGACCGCTGCCTTGCGGCGGGCATCACCGCGCCCATCGTGCCCGGTATCATGCCGGTGTCGAATTTCGCCCAGGCCGCGAAGTTTTCGGCGATGTGCGGTGCCAGTGTGCCCGCATGGTTGGAACATATGTTTGAAGGCACTGAGGAAGACGCCGAAACCCGGCGGATGGTCGCCGCCGTTGTCGCGGCTGAACAGGTGCGGTTGCTGCGCGCCAATGGTATTGATCAATTTCACTTTTATACCCTCAACCGCCCTGACTTAACCTATACGATCGCGCATTTATTGGGCGTCAGACCCACCCGCTGACCGCATATTGTCAAAAAACCGTGATCTGACTCGCTCGATTTTAAGTGGAATCGAGCGTGAACATTTGTTACTCTAAACGCGAGATGTTTTGCCTTTTACGAGCACACGAGGTGCGTCATGAGCAAATATTCACACGTTGTCGCAGCCGTTTCAGCCGTCATTGCTACCGTCGCGGTTGCCCATACCCAGCTTTACAGCACCCATGCGGTTGCCCATCCTGCAACCGCTTGCCTTGCAGTCGCACCAGGGGTCTGCTTCTCCGGCAGTATGGAATGGGTCGCGGCCACTGCCGAACGTTTGGCATTGCCGGTGGGGCCTATGGGTTCAATGTCGGGCGACGCACTGTAGTTACGTCGCATTTGAGGGTCTTGCGAAAATCCTGCGATAAATCGGCCTGAGTAAAAACGGGCTGAGGAATAGTGGGATTTGTGCCAAGCCAAAGAACATCGCGATGCGGTGATCTGCAGCGGTTGGCAAAACTGCCAAATACAGCGCCATGTTGCGGTTGCCGCTCATCAGCCCGGCCGAGGCAGCACTGCGCAGGCCGTAGCCCAGAAACACCAGCGTGGTCAGCACGTTCAGCCCGAAATTCGACAGGAACGCCGCCAGAATCGCCTGCCCAACCCAGAGCGGGTCCGCCAGGAATTTTGCCTGCAAGCCGTCCATCACCGCAAAACCATAAAGTACCACCAGCCAGACCGTGGTGCCGTCAATCGCCGGGCCCAACGGATCAAGCCGCTTGCGCCCGGCGATGGCGCGTATCGCCACGGACAACAGCAACGGGACTCCCACAACCAGCGCCAATCGCAGCATGAACGCACCGACCGTGATCGACAGATCAAACCCCGCCAGCCAATACGCCAGCGGCGGGCCGGTCAGCGGCACGATGAAAATCCCGGCAAGCGTCGCCAGCAGCGTCAGTTCCGGGTCTAACCCCACCAAGCGCGCAAACGCCGCCCCCGAACTCGCCGCAGCCCCCGTGGCCACCATAATCACCGCGGCGCGCAGCACGCCATCCATTGGAATCCAGCGCACAACGATGGCGGTGATGATCGGGGCCAGCACCATGTAGAACCCCACAATCGCCACCAACCGCGCCGGGCGTCGGAGGTGATGCAGTGCCGCGGACACATCCACCCGCAACAGCACCATCGTTACCAGCAACACCACATTGGGCGTGATGAACCACACCATCGCATGCGCCAATGGTGGGAAAAGCAACCCCGCAAAAATCCCAAGCGCCAACAGCCCCGAGCCTTGGCGCGCCGACCAGCTCAGGAATCGGATCGTCAGGTTTTGCCTGTTCGGCATTCGTTCTATACCCTCACACATATGATCGACTATCTCTCCGGCCTGAATGATGAACAACGCCTTGCGGTGGAAACCACTGAGGGGCCATTGCTGGTGCTCGCCGGGGCTGGCACCGGCAAAACGCGGGTTCTCACCACACGCTTTGCCCATATCCTGCTGACGCGGCGGGCATTTCCTGGCCAAGTCCTCGCCGTCACCTTCACCAACAAGGCGGCGAAAGAAATGCGGGAGCGCATTTCAGGGATGCTGCAACAGCCGGTCGAAGGGCTGTGGCTCGGCACTTTCCACGCCCTCTGCGCCCGGATGCTGCGCCAACACGCCGCCCATGTCGGCCTCACCCCGCAATTCAATATCATCGACACTGATGATCAGACGCGGCTGCTCAAGCAGGTGATGGAGGCCGCGCGAATCGACACCAAGCGTTGGGTGCCGAATGCAATGATGGCGATCATCCAGCGTTGGAAAGATCGCGGCCTCACCCCGTCTCGCGTCACGACTGCCGAAGATACCGATTTCGCGGGTGGCCACGCAATCGATCTCTACACCGATTATCAGAACCGCCTGCGCACACTGAACGTCTGCGATTTCGGCGATCTGATGCTGCACATGGTGGAAATCCTGCGCGCCCAGCCCGATGTGCTGGCCGACTACCACCGCCGCTTCCGCTACATCATGGTGGACGAGTATCAAGACACCAACACGATCCAATATCTCTGGCTCCGTCTCCTCGCACAGCGCCCCACTGGCCAACCACAAAACATCTGCTGCGTCGGCGATGACGACCAATCGATCTATTCCTGGCGTGGCGCAGAGGTGGAAAACATCCTCCGCTTCGAGCGCGATTTCCCCGGCGCGCGGGCCGTCAAGCTCGAAGCCAATTACCGCTCCACCGCTCCCATCCTCGCCGCCGCCGCCAGCCTGATCGCGCATAACGAGGGCCGTCTGGGCAAAACCCTGCGCCCTGGCCGCAACGACTCGGATGGTGAGGCGGTCCAGGTGCTCTCGCTGTGGGATTCCGAAGAGGAAGCCCGCGCCGTCGGTGAGCATGCTGAGCAACTGCAACGCCGTGGCCACAAGCTCAGCGAGATGGCCGTCCTGGTCCGCGCCGGGTTCCAAACCCGCGCGTTCGAGGAACGCTTCATCGTCCTCGGCATGCCCTACCGCGTCGTTGGCGGCCTGCGCTTTTATGAGCGGGCCGAAATCCGAGACGCACTTGCCTATGCTCGCCTCGTGCAGCAACCCGCTGATGACCTCGCCTTCGAGCGCATCTGCAACACGCCCCGCCGTGGCGTGGGCGACAGCGCCCTGAAGCTGCTCCACGAAACCAGCCGCTCCCAGGAAATCCCCCTCACCGAAGCCGCCACTCGCCTCATCGCCAGCGGTGGCATCAAGGGCAAGCTCGCCCAATCTCTCGGCAGCTTGCTCGACGGCCTTCTCCGCTGGCGCGACCAACTCGCCCGCGACGGCCATGTTGTCGTCATGGAAACCGTGCTCGACGAGAGCGGCTACACCGCGATGTGGAAAGCCGACAAATCCGCCGAGGCACCGGGCCGCCTCGACAATCTCAAAGAATTCGTCCGCGCGCTGGCCGATTTCGAAACCCTTGCAGGCTTCCTCGACCACGTCTCGCTGGTGATGGAAAACGAGGAACGCGCCGTCACCGACCGCATTTCCCTGATGACGATGCACGCCGCCAAGGGGCTCGAATTCGACACCGTCTTTCTCCCTGGCTGGGAAGAAGGTCTGTTCCCAAGCCAGCGCAGCATGGACGAGAGCTGCCTCAAAGGGCTCGAAGAAGAACGCCGCCTCGCCTATGTCGGCATCACCCGGGCCAAGCAGCGCGCCATCATCTCCCACGCCGCCAATCGTCGCATCTATGCCAATTGGCAAAGCTCGCTCCCCAGCCGCTTCATCGACGAACTGCCCGAACATGGCGTCGAACGCGCCGGCTCCGCCTCCATGGCGCGCCAGCGCCAGATCCAAGCGCCGGTGTTCTCCTCCGCCTTCCCGCTCACCGCCCG
>CAIZGT010000755.1 GCA_903932545.1 uncultured Rhodospirillales bacterium | reverse complement strand
CATGGGTGCGATCCACCACCACCTTGGTGCCCTCAAGGCCGATCCCTTCCACATTGCCGACAATGCCAACCGCCGAGATGATGTGATCCACCGTGAGCTCGCTGGTCTTGCCGCCCTGCTCGATGGTGGCCGTCACGCTGTTGGCGCCCTTTTTGACCCCCTTCACGGCAGCGCCGGTGATGATTTTCAGCCCCTGCTTCTCGAAGGATTTTTTGGCAAAGGCGGAGATTTCAGCGTCTTCCACCGGCAACACGCGGTCCATCACCTCAACCACGGTCACATCCACGCCCATCGCGTTGTAGAAGCTGGCGAATTCGAGGCCGATGGCGCCCGAGCCAATCACCAGCAGCGATTTCGGCGTGGCCGTCGGCACCATCGCATCGCGATAACCCCAGATCAGCTTGCCATCAAACTCCATACCCGGCAGTTGGCGCGCCCGCGCGCCGGTGGCGAGGATGATATGTTTGGAGGCAAGCGTCGCCACCTCTGCCCCATTCTTCGTCACACTCAGCTTGCCCGAACCGGCAAGTTTGCCGGTTCCATCGAACACCGTCACTTTATTCTTCTTGAGCAGATGCGCCACGCCAGATGACAGTTGCTTGGCAACGCCGCGCGAACGCTTCACCACGGCTTCAAGATCAAAGCGGATATTATCCGCCGCGAGCCCGAATTCTTTGAGGTGATGCATCGTGTGGAAAATTTCCGCCGAACGCAGCAGCGCCTTGGTTGGGATGCAGCCCCAGTTGAGGCAAATACCGCCCAGGTTTTCACGCTCCACCACTGCGGCCTTCATGCCGAGTTGGGCGGCGCGGATGGCTGCAACGTAACCACCAGGACCGCCGCCGACGACAACAATGTCGAATGTTTGATCAGCCATTGGAATTCTCCTCCCTCACAGCATCAAGCTGATCGGGTCTTCGACAATCTTCTTGAACTCGGCCATCCACTCAGCCCCTAACGCGCCATCAACCGCGCGGTGATCGACAGAAAGCGTGCAGTTCATCACCGTGGCGATGGCAAGCTCGCCATTCTTCACCACCGGGCGCTGCTGGCCAGCGGCCACTGCCAGAATGCCAGCCTGCGGCGGGTTGACGATGGCGGCGAAGCTGGAGACGCCGAACATGCCCATGTTGGAGATCGAGAAACCGCCGCCCTGAAACTCTTCCGGCTTCAGCTTGCCTGCCTTCGCCCGCGCCGCCAGATCCTTCATTTCGTTGGAAATCTGGGCGAGACCCTTGCTATCAGCGTGGCGGATGATCGGGGTGATCAAGCCGTCGGGGATCGAGACGGCGACGGAGATATCCACGTCCGAATACAAAATCGTGGCGTCTTCGGTGTAGGTCGCGTTCACTTTCGGGATGCGCTTGAGGGCCACACCTGCGGCCTTGATGATCAGATCGTTCACCGAGAGCTTGAACGCGCCTGCGCCATCCTTCGGGCTGCGTGCATTCAGATCAGCGCGCAGCTTCAGCAGCGCATCGATCTCAATATCCATCGTGACGTAGAAATGCGGCACCGTGGCCTTCGACTCTGCCAAGCGACGCGCAATCACTTTGCGCATGGTGGAGTTCGGCACGACGGTGTGTGGTGCAGTGATCACCGGAGCGGCGGGCTTCGGTGCCGGAGCCGCGACCGGCGTCGGCGCGGCGACGATTTGTGCCGGAACAGGTGCCAAAACAGGTGCAGGGGCCAGCGCGACAGCCACGCCACCCTTGGCAGCGGCTTCGATATCCGCTTTCACAATGCGCCCGTTGGGGCCGGTGCCTTTGACGGCAGCAAGGCTCAACCCCGCCTGCTGCGCCATCCGCTTTGCCAATGGCGAGGCGAAGATGCGTTCGCCGCGCGCCGCAGCGACAGGAGCCGGAGCAGCCGGAGCCGGAGCCGGAGCAGCGGCAACCGGAGCCGGTGCCGCAGCAGCCGGAGCCGCTGCCGGAGCCGCACCCGACGGCACCGCTTCACCCGCTTCGATCAAAATCGCAATCGGCGCGTTCACCGCAACATTCGCCGTGCCGTCCGCGACCAGGATCTTGCCGAGCACGCCTTCATCAACGGCTTCTACTTCCATCGTCGCTTTGTCGGTCTCGATCTCGGCAATGATGTCACCAGCCTTGATCGTCTCGCCTTCTTTCTTCAGCCAGCGTGCCAGCGTGCCCTCAGTCATTGTCGGGCTGAGTGCCGGCATCAGGATATTGGTTGCCATGTTCTTGTTCTCCCTGCCTTTGCTCAGATCAGCTTTTTCACAGCGTCCACAACCCAATCGGGCTGTGGCAGTGCGAGCTTTTCGAGATTGGCAGCGTAAGGCATCGGAATGTCGAGGCCGGCCACGCGCATCGGGGGGGCATCGAGGTAATCGAAGCAATGCTCGATCACCTGCATGTTGAT
>CAIZGT010000754.1 GCA_903932545.1 uncultured Rhodospirillales bacterium | reverse complement strand
TGACACAATCTGGGGCCAGTCGATGGACAGCGGTTTCTCCAACATAAACGGCCAACCCGGCTATATCATCCATTTCATCCCTGGCACTGATCCAGCCAACACCTCACTCACCGAATTGTTCCAGCCGCCCGCCGGGAGTTGGGGGCCGCGCGGTGTGGATATCGACAGCAAGGGCGTGGTGTGGACTGTGATGTCGAGCGGACAGTTGGCGAGCTTTGATCGCTCCAAGTGCAAAGCGCCACTCACCGGGGCCAAGGCAGTGACGGGTGAGCAATGCTATGAAGGCTGGACGCTCTACCGTTTCCCCGGCCCGCAATTCGCGGGCGTGGACAACAAAGGCAGCGCCAACCACGCCTATTACATCTGGGTTGACCGGATGAACACCTTCGGCCTGGGCAAAGATGTGCCGCTGGCAATGACCAACGGTGCTGAGGCGATCACCGCATTGGTGAACGGCAAAATGGTTGAGTTCCACGTGCCATATCCAGCCGGGTTCTTCACCAAGAACATCGATGGCCGGATTGATGATCCAAACACCGGCTGGAAAGGCCGGGGTCTGTGGACCACATCGGGAACCCGCACCGTGTTCCACAATGAAGGCGGCAAGACCGAGCAGCCTCGGGTGTTCCACATCCAACTGCGCCCGGATCCGTTGGCGCACTAAACCCGTGCTAAGGGGCGGATGAGTGAACCTCATTCGCCCCATAATCACCCTCGAAGATCAGCACTGCGCCAGCATTTCTTGCGATGCTGGCGTAGCTGTGGTGCAAGACGCTGCATCCAATACGCAGGGTGCCATATGACCGACTCCGCCATTGTTATCGCTGACCGTATCCTGATCCTCGATTTCGGCAGCCAGGTAACCCAGCTTATCGCGCGGCGGGTGCGTGAGAGTGGCGTGTATTGTGAAATCTGGCCCTACAGTGCCGATGCCGAGCGCATCCGCAACTTCGGCCCACGCGGCATCATCCTCTCCGGCGGCCCCGCCTCGGTCCTTGACGATAACAGCCCACGCGCCCCCAACGAGGTGTTCGATATGGGCGTGCCCGTGCTCGGCATCTGCTACGGCCAGCAAACCATGTGCGCCCAGCTTGGGGGGCTGGTGGAAGCCGGGCATGAGCGCGAGTTCGGCCGCGCTCATATCGATATCGTTCGTCCCTGCGCGCTGTTCCGCGGGGTGTGGGAAGTGGGCGGACAAGAGCAGGTTTGGATGAGTCACGGCGACCGCGTCACCATCCTTCCGCCCGGTTTTCAAGCTGTGGCCGTCAGCGAGGGCGCGCCGTTTGCCGCCATCGCCGATGATGCGCGCTGCTTCTACGGCGTTCAGTTCCACCCCGAAGTGGTCCACACCCCACACGGCGCGCAACTCTTGCGTAACTTCACCCATGATGTGTGTGGCGTATCTGCGGACTGGTCGATGGGTGGCTATCGAGATGCCCAGATCACCAAAATCCGCGCCCAAGTTGGCAATTCCAGGGTGATCTGCGGCCTTTCCGGTGGCGTGGATAGCTCCGTCGCGGCGGTGCTGATCCATGAGGCGATTGGTGACCAGCTCACTTGCATCTTCGTCGATCATGGCTTGCTGCGCGATGGGGAGGCGGAGGAAGTGGTGACCACCTTCCGCGATCGCTTCAACATCAAGCTGATCCATGTTGATGCGTCTGACATGTTCATCAACGCGCTGGATGGCATCACCGACCCCGAGCAGAAGCGCAAAATAATCGGCGGCCTGTTTATTGATGTATTTGACGCTGAGGCGACCAAAATCGGCGGCGCGGACTTTCTCGCCCAAGGCACGCTATATCCCGATGTGATCGAGAGTGTGAGCTTCACCGGCGGCCCGTCCGTTACGATCAAATCTCACCACAATGTGGGCGGCCTGCCCGCACGGATGCGGATGCAACTGGTTGAACCGTTGCGCGAACTCTTCAAAGACGAAGTGCGGCGTCTGGGCCGCGAACTCGCGATTCCCGAGTTCATCGTCGGACGGCATCCGTTCCCAGGGCCGGGCCTGGCCATCCGCATTCCCGGCGCCATTACCCGCGAAAAGCTCGCCATTCTACGCAAGGCGGATGCGATTTATCTCGAAGAAATTCGCAATGCCGGGCTGTATGACGTGATCTGGCAGGCATTTGCCGTTCTTCTTCCCGTGCGCACCGTGGGCGTGATGGGCGATGGGCGCACTTACGACCATGTCTGCGCCTTGCGCGCGGTGACGAGCACAGACGGGATGACAGCCGATATTTATCCGTATGAAATGTCGTTCCTGTCGCGCGTATCAGCGCGGATTGTGAACGAAGTGCGTGGGATCAACCGAGTGACCTATGACATCACCTCCAAGCCGCCGGGAACAATTGAGTGGGAGTGACCCTGAGCCGATGAGCCGTCCCGGCAAACAGCGTTCCATCGAGCGCCGCGTCCGGCGGGTGGCAACCCGCCTCAACCTGCATTTGATGATCGTCGACAAGCCCGACGCGCTCGTCCGCGCCCATGGCGGCTACATGCTACGCGAGCCGGGGACGATGCGTATCATCTTCGGTAACAAAGACTACCCGTATTGCGCCGATATTGATGAGGTCGAGGCGTTTCTCGAAGTTTACAAAGAAACATCGTCATAGCCGGGGCACGCTGAAGAGCCGGATCAGTGAATATCGCTCGCGCATCGCGCGCAGTCACTGCCACGGACGGAATCACGGGGGATTTCTATCCATCCGATGCGGTTTTGTTGTGGATAATATCAGCTCGAAGCCACCGGGCGTGATCGAGTGGGAGTAGTGCACACGTGCATATTGGCCTAATCGGCGGCATTGGTCCGGCGGCGACGGATTTCTATTATCGTCGGCTAATCGCAAGCTTCGCAGCCGTGGGAAAGCCGCTTGAGTTGACTATCGTCCACGCCGACACGCCAACCCTGCTGCGCAACTTAAGCCAAAATGACGTGGCTGCTCAGGTTGATATCTATATGACTCTAACGCGGAGACTGGCCAAAGCAGGGTGCGGATGTGTTGCGGTAACATCCATTGCTGGTCATTTCTGCATTGATGCGTTCAAGGCGGTCTCCCCGCTGCCGGTTGTGGATCTGATCACCGAAGTCACGCAAGAAATTGCGTCACACGGGTTGCGGCGTATTGGCATTCTGGGGACCCGAACCGTGATGGAAACGCGGCTTTACGGTAAGCTGAGCCATTTCGATATTCTCCCTCCATCGGCGCAGGATTTGGTTGACGTGCATGATGCCTATGTCGCAATGGCCGCGGTGGGATCTGTCTCTGACTCGCAAATCGCGGTGTTCCACGCCGCCAGTGAACGCCTGCTGCGTGATCAGAATGCCGAAATTATCATGCTCGGCGGTACCGATCTGGCACTGGTGTTCAAGGCCGGTGACAGCAAATTCCCGGTGCTCGACTGTGCCGCCATCCATGCCGACGCGCTAGCGCGAGCATAACGCAAATTGGCGCTGTGCGCGCGGCGGCACTGCCGAGCGCAATTTGACCCGGATCAATGCGCATAGAAACGAATGACCAGATAGTGCTCCCAACATTCGTATCTTGGGGGCTATCATGACCAATTCTGTCGCTTCAACCGAGCAAGGTTCTGCCTCTATTCTCGCCGCGTTGGGCGCATGGTGGCGGAATTTCACCGTCCAGCATCACGGTGCTGATGGCATGCATGGCCTTACCGCCGCCGATGTGGAGAATATCGCCCGCGATATCGGGCTGAGCGAGAACGATCTGTATGATTTGGCCGCAAAAGGCGGGCATGCCTCGGATCAGGCGCCAGAGATGATGCGCGCCCTTGGGCTTGACCCCAACGAGTTGGAACACACTGAGCACGCCGCCTTTGCCGATATTCTCGTCACTTGCGCGCGCTGTCATGAAAAGCGCCATTGCACGCATGACCTAAAATCCGGTGCGTCGGCTGCGCATTTTGAGGAATATTGCCTCAACGCGAACACTCTGAACGCGCTGCGCGCCATTGCTGCAACCCCGCGCGCTTCGTAGATTTGACTGCGGTCTGAACGCTATGCCGCACCGATTGGTGGGAGTTGGTTCATCAATGCGATAGCCCCCAAAAGCGCGATGTTCGCACGCGCTGCGTCACCGCGCTAAACGCGTGCTGGAGCAATCCGGCAACGCGGGTTTCGGCAGCTTCGGGCCTGCCCGCAAGGCGCCATATTGCGTAAGAGGTCGCACTGAACCCGATCATGATCGCGGTTGAAATCATACCGGCGAGCAGCAGCGCCGCCCATCCGGGCATATCAACCACATGCCATGGCAAGTGCAGGCTCATTGGCAACGCCGCGGTGATCAGCCCAGCCAGCGCAATCCGGCCCAAATTGGTGATCACCAATCGGCCTTGCGCCGCGTCTGAACGACATAATAACGCGACAAAAATCGCCGCCTCGCCCGCGACAATCAACACACCGGCCAATGTGATCTGGCTGAGATCGGTGCTGTATGCCACCACAACCGAAAGCACTGAAAGCTTGAGCAGCGAGGCGAGTGTGTTGGCGGCCAAGTTCGCGCGCAGATGTCCTGCCGCAATCAGCGCTTGCTGACACACAAAGCTGAACGGTGCGAACAACCCGGCCCAGGTGGCAAGTGCTATCACGGGCTGCGCGGGCAGCCATTTTGGCCCCAACACGCCCGCCACCAGATAGCCTGCCGTGACCGATACCGCGATCATCAACGGCATCATCAGGCTGGCAAGCGCCGTTGCGGTGGGCAGGGCCAGGGCGATGGGCCGTGCCCCCTGCCGCTGCGCCATCGAAAATCCCATCAGCAGAATGTCAGCCGCTGGCGAGACCAGTTCGGTGACCGGCAGCAATGCCAATTCGGCACCCAACAGATAAATCCCCAATTGGTCCGACCCAATTGCGGGGCCAATGACGAAGGGGTCACAGCGGTCCCACACAATCGCAGCCAAGCTGGCCGCCCAGGTCCAGAGCGAAAACGCTGTCAATTCGCGCCAGCCGCTGAGCGACAAACGCGGGCGGTAAGGGTGAAGAATATAGGTCATAGCCAGATCGAGCAGTTTGGAGAGGCCTATCCCAATCACCAACGCCCAGTAGCTTTGCAGCCAAAGCCCCATCCCGATTGTCAACGGCACCTGGATCAGGCGCGGCACCGCCTGGATGAGAAATTGCGGGCGAAACTCCATTGCGCGGTCAAACGCCACCACGCCGATATTGCGGCAACCGGAGATAACGCACAGTGCTGCCAGCACGAGCAACACCGGCAGCAAGCGTGGCTCGCGAAACCAATGGCTCACCGAAGGGGCGGCAAGCGCAATCCCGGCTCCGGTGATCAGTGCCCGGCCGAGTTGTAAGGTGAAGGCAGTGTTGTGCAGCGCCTCGTCCTCAGCCTCACGGCGCAGCAACGCCTGTTGCAGACCAATTTGCGACAGCGCATCGAACGCGGCCGAGAACGACGTGGCCATCGCTATAATGCCGAAATCAGCAGGCACCAACAGTCGCGCCATCACCAGGGTGGAGGCGAAACCAAGCGCACGCGAGAGCACCCTCACTGCCAGCAGATAGCTCGCCCCGATGGCGGCCTTGTGGGAAATCGAGCGCGACGAGATGAGGTAGACTCCTGCGGATACAAATATCAGATGCTACCAGCATAACCACCTATCTGCAGAATTCACGCTATGATCGCGCCGAAGGCTCAGGAATGGGCATCATACGGGCCTTCCGATCCAAGCATGAAATGTCGTGATTGGACCGTATAGCGAGCAGCTTGGAGGTATGTTTGGCGGGCATTGTGCCAAAGCTTCAGGAAGCAACCCGGTACTAATTGGAGATGTTTATCTCTGCGATGCTTGCGTGCCTGCTTGCGCAGGCAATCAGAGTTCCGAAGCGGTAATAAAACAGTCAAAAAATCAAATAGATTGACGTATCGCCCGATTTTCATGTGCAGGTTTGTGCATATCAATAAAAAGAAACCGAACGACGCCATATATGATATACGCGTTCATCAGCATGCCAGTCCAGAGTCCCATCTGTTGCACACGAAATTTAAAAGTGCTGCGAACCGCCCAATAGACCGGGCGCGCTTGCCTTTGCCCCAATCTCAATGTCAGTTTTGCCAGGGTTGCGCCCATGCCTATAGAATAGCCTTTGAGCAGTTTCACCCGTTGTTTAACCGTGGTGCGACCATGATTATGTCGCACCGATATCGACGGCGCATATAAAACGGGGATCCCCGCCGCCAAAACGCGACCGACAAAATCACTGTCTTCAGAGGCCTTTATTGGCGTTCCAGGGCCGAGGCGTTCATCGAACCCGCCAATTTGTTCGATCACACTGCGACTGCACGCCATATTGCAGCCGATGACAAAATCGAAAAGGCGCATGAGGTCGGTGGTCTGATCTGGCGCATCACCAAGGCGAATACTGTCCGAATTTAAATCGTCACTGTATAGTTCTGCTTTGCCACCGACCAAGATATGCTGGTTCTCAGCGAACAACTTTGCGGTGGCCTGCGCCCAATTTCGTTCAACGATAACATCGTCGTCGGTGATGATAAATACGTCACCACGTGCCAACCGCAACGCATGGTTGCGTGCGGAGCTTGTGCTGCGTTCGCATTGGAAAACCGCGCGGACCGGGAAGGGGGCCGTTGCTGCGAATGTCTTCAATACTTCCCGGCTGCCATCGGTGTTGTCCTGATAGACAACGATCAGTTCAAAGTTCAACCCCTGCAGGTCCAGTTCAGCCATTGCCGCCAAAGTGTTAGACAGCGCCTGCGCACGATTGAGTGTTGCTATGATGGCGGAGAGTGTGGGTGGTGGCGCAGTCACCATGTTGGTCGCAGGCAAATTGAACCTCTCTTCGGATCATGTATCAAGAACCGGCGTGCAAATTGGCCCGATGACACTGCACCGTGTATAGGCATCTCAGATTTGTGTGGCTATCGCTTCAGTCCGCGAGCGCAAATATTTAAATTTTCCACTCCGGAACATAAACCTCCCCGCGCATGATCGGCCGTGCGGTGCGCAAAATTCCAGCTTTGCGCACGGCAAGCGTGGCGCCACTGCCGGAATAATCCATCCGCACGTCCACCATCCCGGTTGGATGTTCGATCCAGATTGTGCAGGGGTTGCCCTCGGGGCGCACCGCGAGCGGATAGGCCACCGAGCCTTCGAGCAAACAGGCTGTGGCAACACAGACTGCCCCCGTTACCGCATGCGCCTGATGCAGTTTGTGCGGCGTGAGGTAGCGCGAGGTGATGCAGCCCGTGCCACGTGGCGGGGAGAGCAGGCCCACTTTCGGCATCACACTGTCGCTCACATCACCGAACCCCATCCGACGCCCCGCCTCCATGCGGATCGCTTCGATGCGGGCGAGAAGCTCTTTGTTGCCATCAATCTCCGCCCGGCCCTCGATGCCGGTGAGGCCGAGATCGGTGGCGCGCATCAGCACCATCGGCATGCACACATCAAGGCACGACACTTCAATGCCGTTGATCTCTTCCAGCGCATGGCCGGTCGGCAGCATCTTGCCGGTTTTCACGCCCACCGCTTCAAGGAAGTTCAGAATGATCGGGGCCGAGGTGCCCGGTACGCCGTCAATTGCAGCATTGCCTTCATACTTCACCCGCCCGCCCGGCGTTTGGATCACTGCTTCCATCAGGCTCTGGGTGTTCACGTCATAGATGCTAACCGAAGTTTCGCCATCCTGCGCTTGCACCATCCCGGTTTCGATCGCGTACGGGCCGACGCCAGAGAGCATGTTGCCGCAGGAAGGGCCGGTATCGACAATGGCGCGCGGGATATCCACCTGAGCAAACAGATATTCCACATCCACGCCGGGCCGATCGGATTTCGAGATAATCGCCACTTTGCTGGTGAGCGTATCCGCCCCGCCCAACCCATCAATCTGGCGTAGATCTGGCGAGCCCATCACCGCAAGCAGCACGCGGTCACGCTGGGCCGGATCTGCGGGCAGGTCAGAGGCTTTGAAATATGGCCCCTTTGAGGTGCCACCGCGCATCAACAGCGCAGGAATTGCCACATGTCCCAGCATCGCCCAATCTCCCAACCAACGAATTTTCGTCAAGCTCCGGCAGTGCGCCGAAAAACGCAAGTCGAGCCCTTGCCGCGTCGAGAGCGGCGGGATTAGAACGCTGGTAAGATTAGGGGGGCCTACGATGTTCGTGCGTGCAAATGGCATCGATATTCACGTTCAAGTGT
>CAIZGT010000753.1 GCA_903932545.1 uncultured Rhodospirillales bacterium | reverse complement strand
TTGCATGGTAAAGATCGGCGTTTTTATTCCCATCGGCAGTCGCGGTTGGCTGATTTCCACCACGTCGCCAAAAACCAAACCGACATTCGATCTCAACCGTACAATTGTATTACAAGCCGAACAGTACGGTCTCGATTTCGCGCTCTCAATGATCAAGATGCGCGGCTTCGGTGGGCCAAGCGGATATTGGGACGAAAATCTTGAATCCTTTACGCTGATGGCCGGCCTTGCCGCCATCACAAAGAGAATCAAGTTGTTCGCCTCGGTTGCGGTGCTGACCATGCCGCCGCCATTTACCGCCCGTATGGCGGTGACAATCGACAGCATCGCGCCGGGCCGGTTCGGGATGAATATCGTCTCGGGTTGGCAGCCTACGGAATATCAGCAGATGGGCATCTGGCCCGGTGAGGCCCATTTCGAGAAGCGTTATGAGTATTGCACCGAATACGTGAAGATTATGCGCGAGTTGTGGGAGACCGGCGTTTCGGACCACAAGGGCGAGTTTTTTCAGATGGATGATTGCAGGCTCGCCCCACAACCATCGGTGCCGATTGAAATCGTCGGTGCCGCGTCGAGCGATCGCGGTATGCGCTTTGTGGCTGAGCATGCCGATTATTGCTTCTGCGGGGCAGGTGGCTTGAATCAGCCAGAGCGGGCCGCGGCGTCGGCTGCGCGGTTGATGAAGCAGGCGGAGGCCACCGGGCGCGATGTGGGGGCGTTCATCCTGCTGATGGTGATTGCCGATGTGACCGACGACCTCGCGATGGCGAAGTGGAATCACTACAAGGCAGGCGTTGATCACGAGGCTTTGGCTTGGCAGCGCGCACAGGCGATGGCCGATACCAAAGCCCCGGTTAATTCCACCGTGGGCATGATGATTGATCAACAAAAGGCCGAGCCGATCCCGACGGGACTGCTCAAGCTCATTGGATCATATGAAAGCGTGGCGCGGATGCTTGATGAAGTGGCGATGGCCCCGGGTGTGAAGGGCATTTTGCTCACATTCGATGACTTCGTTATCGGCATGGAGCAGTTTGGCCAATATATCCAGCCGCTGATGAAGAGCCGCCAGCCGGATGCACTTAACATGATGGCGGCGGCCGACTGATGGAATTATCGGATAAATCGGCCCGCCAACTCTACGCCGAACTCAAGCCGCGCAAGCGTTTTGGGTTCGGCGAAAAAGTGGCTTTGGTCAACGTAGATCCCCAAAAGGCCTACACTTTACCGGGGGAATTCATCACTGCCTACGAAACCGATCCGCTGCAGATGCAGCATACCAACACGCTGGCGGCATTGTGCCGCAAGCTCGGCTCGCCGGTGGTGTGGACCTATGTTGCGTATCTGGCTTCCGGTGAGGATTGCGGCGTGTGGGGCACGCGGTCGGAGACGCCGGATTCACTTCAGAATATCAAACACGGATCGCGGCGGGCAGAGCTGGATGACCGTCTGGAGATCGATCCGTTGCGTGACATCATCATGCACAAGCGCATGGCGTCGGCATTTTTTGAAACCAACCTTGCCTCGCTGCTCACCTGGCATCGGGTGGATACGCTGATCGTCACCGGGGGTTCCACCTCGGGTTGCGTGCGGGCCACGGTGGTGGACAGCGTTTCGCGCGGCTACCGAACCATCGTCGTGGAAGAGTGTGTGGCGGACAGACACGAGAGCCCGCATTTCGCCAGCCTTTACGATATGTCGTTGAAATATGCCGATGTGCTCAAGCTGGCGGAAGTGGAAGAAGTGTTGCAGCAACGAGCATATGCATTGATTTGATGCTGCGCGCCTAAAAATTCATCACTGTTCGAGTGAGTGGTGGGCAGACACACTAATAATTATCAAAATCTTTCACAAAGCCAAAAATTCTGCATAAGACTTATGCAGAATTTCTTGACGATCTGTTGGTTGACCTTTTATCGTGACGCCGAGTGCACAATATATATGCAATTTTGAAAGAGCGGATATCTGCGGCGGACCACCTGGAACATCTCGGCTGATCAAAGGAGCGCTTCATGTCGACCATTAAGCAGTCACGTCTAACACGCCGTAAGATGCTGGCCGGAGCCGCTGGCTTCGCGGCGGGGTCTGGGGCCGTTACCGGGTTTCCCACGATCTGGGCACAGAACATCAAGGACATCGAAATTCGCCACGCCGGGCAGCCGGTAACGGTGCTCGCCTCGATTGGTGAGCAGGCAAGCAAGGATCTCGGCTTCAAGGTTACGATGCAGCCGTCAGACAACGCGGATTTGATCAATCGGTATCTGACGCAGTCCGCGAATATCGACATTGGCGATATAAGTTTAGCCTACATGAAATACCTGATCGGCCGCAATATTTTGCAGACTATCCCCGTGGATAAGTTCAAAAATTGGGACTCAACGCTGCCGTTATTCACCAAGAGCGAATATGCTGATGGCCGAAAGGCGTCGTTGCAGGGTATTTCGCCTTACACGGTGCTCTATGCAACTGACGCGAGCGGCAGTAAGGCAGCCCCCGGCCCGACTGAGTTCCTCAACGGTGTTCCTTCCATCACCAATGCCGACACGCTCGGTGTGCGTCCGGATTTGGCAGGTCGGCCGATCACCAGTTGGGCTGATCTGATCAGCCCGGATTTCAAAGGCAGGTCAGCGCTCCAGGACAACCCGACGATTGGCGTGATTGATGTCTCGATGGCGCTTGAAGCGCGAGGCGACCTTAAATACGCCAACAAAGGGAACATGACGAAGGAGGAAATCGACAAGACGATCAACACCATGATCGACATCAAGAAATCCGGCCAGTTCCGTTCGTTCTGGGGCTCGTTTGATCAGTCGGTTAACCTCATGGCTTCAGGCGAGGTGGTGATTCAGTCGATGTGGTCGCCTGCTGTGGCCGCGGTCCGCACGCGCGGCTTGCCTTGCGTGTTCCAACCGCTGAATGAGGGCTACCGTGGATGGGGCTACATGATGGGCTTCATGAAGCATCTGTCTGGCATCAAGCTTGATGCTGCGTATGAGTATCTCAACTGGTATACCTCAGGCTTCGCGGGCGCAGTGATCGCGCGAGAAGGCTATTATTCGGCCCAACCGATGAACGCTAAGAAGTATCTCACGCAAGTGGAGTGGGATTACTGGTACGGCGGCAAACCCGCTGCGGAAGAAATCCGTGATCCATTCGGCAAGCTGATGGAAAAGCCCGGCCGCGCGCGTGATGGTGGCTCGTTCGATGAGCGCATGGGCCGCATCGCCGTGTGGAACTCGGTGATGGACGAGGATCGCTATCTCACGCGGCGTTGGAACGAGTTCATCTCTGCATGATCACTGCAACGCTGGGTGAGAAAAAGGCACATGCCCGCAGGCGGCGGGCGTGGCTGGTCTCGTGGATGCAGGTTGGCCCGATGGCTGCGGTGCTGTTGCTGTTGTTCGCACTGCCGACACTGTTATTTCTCGTGGTCAGCTTTTTCGACTATGACCGCGTGGGTATCTATCCGGCCTTCATCTTAGACAATTATCGCGATCTGTTAACCACGCCAGCAACGTGGCGGATTTATCTGAGCACAATGCGCTTTGCCGTGATGGCTTGGGCGATCACATTGGTGCTTGGCTTCTATATCGCGTTGTTTTTGGTGTTCCATATTCGCAGTGCCAAAACCCGCATGATACTGTTTATGGCCTGCGCGGTGCCATTTTGGACTTCTGGCATTATCCGCACCATCGCGTGGATTCCGTTTCTGGGCAGGAACGGGGCGTTCAACACGATCCTGATGAAGATGCACCTCACGGACCGGCCGTTGGAATTTCTGCTGTTCTCGGATTTCTCGGTGATGGTGACGTATATCCATCTCTACACGCTGTTGATGATGGCACCGATTGCCAATTCGATGGCCAAGATCGACAAAAATCTGATCGAGGCGGCGCGCGATTGCGGGGCAAGCCGCTTCCAGATTGTGCGGCACATCATCATCCCATTGTCGCGTACTGGTATCGCTCTGGGGTCGATCCTCGTGTTCACGCAGGTGATTGGCGATTACTTCGTGGTGAAGCGTATGAGTGGTGGGCAAAGTGCCTCGATTGTCTCCGCACTTTCGACCGAAATTCAGGCAATGCAATATCCTCCAGCCGCTGCCAGCGCCGTGGTGCTGGTGATTTTCGTCGGGATTCTGGTGGCTGGGATTATGCGGGTGGTTGATGTGCGACAGGAGTTGGCGCGGTGAGACGCCCCCGTGTGCGCGAGAAGCGGCCCGCCACTTTTTACCTGCTCGCAAGCCTGATGGGGCTTTATCTGTTGTTCCTCTATGGCCCGATGATCATCATCTACATCCTATCGTTTCAGGGGCCAGACGGGGGTGTTACCTTCCCTATGGTCGGCTTCTCCACCAAATGGTTCTTAGATATTCTGAAGCCCAAGCAGATGGCCGATATCCCAAGCTCGTTCAGCCGCTCGATGCTGCTCTCGTCGCTGGTTTGCATTCTGACTGTGGTGATGTCGGTTGCTGCTGGCCTGGGCTTTCGCCGCAGGTTCCCCGGTGCTGCCGTGTTGTTCTACTTGGCGATTGCCAGCTTGGTGATGCCGAGCTTGTTGGTGGGTTTCGGCATCGGGCTGGGGTTTCAATTCCTCGATCTGCCACAAGGACTTTTCACATCAGCCCTCGGCGCCCAACTCACCTGGACTCTGCCATTCGGCCTGCTGACCATGTTCGCCGTGGTGGCGCGGTTCAATCGCAGCTACGAGGAGGCGGCGACCGATCTCGGCGCTTCGCCATTCCAACGGCTGCGGTGGATCACGCTGCCGATCTTGCTGCCCGGTATTGTGGGTGTGGCCGTCGGTGCGTTCACGCTGTCTTATGACGAATATGCGCGCACAACACTGGTTATTGGCAGCAAGAACACGCTGCCGCTGGAAATTTATGCGCTGATTTCCAGTGACTCCACGCCGGAGCTGTTTGCCATCGGCACAGTGACCACCGTGGTCTCGTTCGCACTCATTCTAGCGATGCTCGCACTTGTGCTGCGTCTGCAACGGCGAAGGACGCAAGGCTGATGGATTTACGCTATGATGTTGAGTTGATTAGCGTCACCAAACGCTATGAGGACAGCATAGCCGTAGATGCTATCTCGTTGCGCATTCCCAAATCGAGCTATTGTTGCCTGCTTGGCCCCTCGGGATGCGGCAAAACCAGCACTCTACGGATGATCGCAGGGCATGAAGAGATCAGCGAGGGCGACGTGCTGATTGCTGGCCAGAACGTGACCGATCTGCCGTCTATCAAGCGCGGCACGGCGATGATGTTTCAGAATTATGCGCTGTTCCCGCATTTGACCTGTATCGACAACGTGGCGTTTAGCATGCAGGTGCGCGGCGTGGCCAAAACGGTTCGTCGCGCACGGGCGCTTGAGTTTCTCGACCTTGTGCAGATGGCCGATTTCGCCGAACGCCTGCCCGCCCAATTGTCCGGCGGCCAGCAACAGCGCGTGGCCTTGGCGCGCGCGCTGGTGGTGGAACCCAAAGTGCTGTTGCTCGACGAGCCGCTTTCAGCGCTAGACCCGTTCCTGAGGATCAAAGTGCGCGAGGAGTTGAAGAGGCTACAGCGCGACCTCGCGATTACCTTCATTCATGTCACCCACAGCCAAGACGAAGCCATGGCGCTGGCGGATCAGATGGTGGTGATGGAGGGTGGGCATATCCGCCAATCCGGCTCGCCGCGCGAATTGTTCGAGCGCCCTGCCAGTGGCTTCGTGGCGCGCTTCATTGGCGGTCATAATCTGTTCAGCACAGATCGAGGTGAAGTGGCGGTGCGCGCCGATCGCTGCTCGCTGGCCGATGAAGGCGGCACGCCAGCGCAGGTGATTGCAGTTGAATATCAAGGCACCAGCGTGCGAGTGGCGCTGAAAACCGAGCGGGGACTGGACGCATTTGCGGTCCTGCCTGATCAAGTGTTCTTTGCAGCCCCGGTGGAGCCTGGCACATATAGGCATCTGGTTTGGTCACGCGGTGATGAGCACACGTTGGCGGATACATTCCAGCCGCGCTGATTGAGGCTTTGCCATGCCGGATGACGCAACAAATGCTTGCACCACTGTGATAGCCCACGCTGGCCACTCCGGATCACAGTGAACCGGAGTGGAAGCATCGGTCGAACCGGCTAGACGATACGACTTAGGCCTTCTGGAGGTTCCAAAACATCGGAAGCCCCTTCAGGAGGCCGGTAATTTCCTTGCGCACGGCGGTTGGTTGCGAATACTCACCCAGCGGTAAATATGGCACGTCCATAAAGGCCTGGAGTTGGATCTGCGTTGCTATCTGTTTCTGAGTGGCGATGTCCGGAGCACGGAGCCAATCGTTACGAAGTGACTCCAGTTTCGGACTGTCCGCCCAGCCGAACCAACCAGACGCTCCATTGGCGCGCAGCCCCAGATGTGTGGCGGGCGTGAACTGATCGAGCCCGAAAAAGCTTGTGAAAAACACACTCCAACCGCCTTTCTCCACCGGCTCTTTGGTGGCACGACGCTGGATAATGCTGCCCCAATCCGTGGACTGCACATCAATGTTCATGCCGCATTGCTTCAACATGTCGGCACCCACCAAGCCAAGTGCTGCCAAGGCGGGCAAATCGGTTGCGACCATAACCACCACTCGCTCGCCGTTGTAACCCGCCGCCGCAAGGTCTGCTTTAACCTTGGCATAATCTGGCTTGGCTTTGAGCGCTTCCATGCCTGCGGTACTGGCCATGGTTGAAGTGGAAGGGAAATAGCCGGTTCCGGCCTTCCAAAGACCCGGCTCAGCCCCGGCCACTGCCTCCATAAACGCCGCTTGATCAACCGCACCCAGCAAAGCACGGCGGATAGCGGGGTTGTTGAAGGGTGGCTGCAAATGGTTGAACCGCATCATTGCGGGGAGGCCAGTGGGATCAAGGTCAAGCAGACGGATATTCGGATCCCGGCGAAGGGATGAGATCAGATCCAGCGCAGGCTCCTGCCACCAATCAACTTGCCCCGTCTTCAGCGCTGCGGCAGCGGTTGATGCATCAGGAATGACCCTCCACTCTACCCGATCGACATGAGCGATCTTTGGACCTGCGGTCCAATCAGCAACCCCACCCGAGCGCGGAACATATCCTTCAAAACGGCTATAGACTGTGAGTGCGCCCGGCACGCGTTCGCTGGCGACATATTTGAACGGACCGCTGCCAACCGCCTCCTTAATAGCCGTGAACGGGTCGGTTAGCGCCAACCGCTCTGGCATCATCGGGCACATGCTGCTGGAAACTTTACCAAGGGCTGCTGGCAGCGAAGGAAAAGCCCATTTAAGCTGAAAGACGATGGTTTTATCGTCTGCGGCGAACACCGTATCAGTTGCCGCCATCAGCGCCTGGCCAAAAGCATCCCGCTTGCCCCAACGAATGATGCTGGCAACGCAATCGCGTGCCAAAACGGGCGTGTCATCGTGGAACCGAAGCCCTTCACGCAAAGTCAGCCGCCAAGTTTTGCCGTCAGCTTCCGTGACGAAGCCTTCGACCATCTGCGGTTGAGCCGCGTATGTGCTGTCTTGGCCAAACAGGGTGTCAAATACGGCAAAACCGTGGTTGCGGGTGATATAGGCGCTCGTGGTGACAGGATCGAGAAGCGGCAGATCAACCTGTGGAATGAAACGAAGTATTTTTTGATCTGCGGCGCGCGAGATGTGCGGTATGGCCAGTGTTGCCGCGGCAGCTGCAAGAAAACCACGTCGTTGCATTAGAAGCTCCTTTGATCACTCACCACAACATTCAATCATTTTTTTAAGCAAATGCCGCGCCAGAATACGCAGTTTTTTGGCCGATCCGCCCAGCTTGAAGATTCAGCAAGCCTTATCGCCCGCCAGTGCAAAAGGCTGCTCCAGTGCATCCACTGCGATGGTGATCAGCCGCTGTGCATCTTCTGGCAGCGTGACCTCAGGCGCGGTGGCGCATTTGATCCTGCGGCTTGCCCCGATGACCACCGCGATGGCGGCGGGAAGACCAACATCCATTGAAATATCGCCATCCTGCGACGGCCGGTCTGATTTTTGCGTCACGGTGAGGCGTGGACCGCAGCATGGTAATGCCCTGGAATCGGCATCGTAACCCCAGGGATGAACACATACCGGAGGCATTGAGATGGCATCTGACGACTTCACATCCAAAACGGTCGAGATGATCGCGGACTGGCACGGCGTAGCGCCGCCGAATGATGTTGCGTTGCACATGGTGTCCGACCTTGTGAAAATCATCGGCCAATTCGAGGCCTTGCGCGGGTCCTTGCGCTTCGAGGACGAACCATCCACCTTTGAGGCCGCGTTGGTGCAAGCCGCATCAATTGGGGTGCGGGAATGACCGATCTGGCAAATCTCTCGCTGACGGAGGCGGCGGCGGCGATCCGGACGCGTAAGGCTTCGGCTTTGGAAGTGTTGGAGGCCTGCCTTGTTCAGCTTGATGCGCAGGAAGCTGCAATCAATGCCGTGATCTGGATCGATCGCGAATACGCTGCCGAGGCAGCGCGTGCGGCAGATATCGCCCTAGCGCGCGGCGATGGGACTGGCCCGCTGCATGGCCTGCCGTTGGCGCACAAGGATATGTATTATCAGGCCGGGCGACTATCGTCCTGCGGTTCGACTATTCGGCAGGATTTCCGCCCGACTTACACTGCAACCGTGATTGAGCGCCTGTGTGCAGCCGGGGCCTATGCGTTCGCTGGCCTGAACATGGCGGAATTCGCGCAGAACGGGACTGGCCACAATGCGCATTACGGCGACTGCCGCAATCCATGGAGCCTTGATCACATCACCGGCGGCTCCTCCAGCGGTTCGGGGGCCGCAGTTGCGGCGCGTTACACCTATGCAGCGTTGGGCTCAGACACTGGCGGCTCGATCCGGCTGCCAGCCGCAGCGAACGGCGTGAGTGGAATCAAGCCGACCCAAACCCGCGTCTCACGCTATGGCGTGATGCCGTTGGCCTTCTCGGCTGATAATGTGGGGCCGTTGGCGCGCACGGCACGAGACTGCGCGCGCATGCTGACAGCGATTGCTGGTCATGATCCGCGCGATCCCACTTCCGCTGCGATGCCAGTTCCCGATTATGAGGCGGGGCTGAACGGTGATCTAAGGGGGCTGCGCGTGGGTGTTCCCACCAATTATTTTACCGAGGGCTGCGATGGCCCAGTGCTGTTGGCGTTTTCTGAAGCCGTCAAGGCGTTGCAGGCGCGCGGGGCACAGCTCGTCAGCATCACCGTTCCCTATATGGATGCGATTGCGGCTTATGTCAGTGTTATCTCACGCGCGGAGGCTGGCACCATCCATGCGCAATGGATGCGGGAGCGTCCGCAGGATTACGCGGCGCACATCAACTCTCGGCTGTTCGCCAGCCTTGCGGTTCCGGCCACCTATTACCTTGAGGCGCAGAGCCGACGCGGCCCGATCTTGAAGGCGTTCTGCGCGGACATGTTCACCCTCGTGGACGTGATCGTGTCGCCGACCATTCGTTGCTGTCTTCCCACATTAGCTGCAACCAATGCCGATAGTGGTCAGACGGATGCAGTGGAGAAAGCGATGGGCATTTCGATCAACACCCGCCCTTTCAATTATCTGGGCCTGCCCACCGCCAGCATCAATTGCGGCTTCGACCCAAGCGGGCTGCCGATTGGCCTGCAGATCGCAGGCCGTCCTTTTGGCGAGGCGAAGGTGCTGAAGGTGGCAGACGCCTATCAGCACGAGACCGACTGGCACACAAAAATTCCCAAAATGGCAAAGGCTTGACCATGACTGCATCCACACTGCCCAAAGTGGCCGTTATTGGCACCGGCGGCACCATCTGTTCAATCGGCAAAACCGCGTTCGATATTCTCGACTATGGCGCCAACGACACGATTTTGCATGCAGACGAGTTGTTGCAGCGCTTTCCCGATGTGTTGGGGCTTGCTGACGTCATTCCGGTTCGGTTTCGTGCCATCCCTAGCCCAAACATCACTTTTGCAGATTGGCGTGCGCTGCTGTTGCTGTTGGACGAGACTGTGGCGGCAACGCCAGATCTGGCAGGGATTGTGATTCTGCACGGCACGGCCTCGCTGGAGG